>JBIILY010000090.1:0-5552 GCA_044338225.1 Chitinophagales bacterium | reverse complement strand
TCCAAAAATCGCAACGACTTCATTTCTCTCAATAATTGGAAGGTGCGGTCAATATCCAAATCGGGGTTGTAGGCTATGTTTAACTCTTCCAATTGAGAACATTTACCCAATCCAGCGGAAATGGATTTGATTTCATTGGCTTTTATATTCAGTTTTTTTAATTGAGTCAAATTTTCGATTTCAATAGGAATTTCTTGCAACAATCCTCCCATCAAATTCAAGTCTTCTAGCTTGGTCAATCCTGTCCAAAACGAAGCAGGCATCGTCTCAAATACTTGGTCTCTCAAGCTCAATGTTTTTAATTTTGTCAATGTAGCTATAGACGAAGGCAAAACTGTAATTTTATTTTTTACTTGCGTGTTGAAATTGGCCGCCATCAAAAAGGTTTCAAGATTTTGACTTAATTTGTCAAAATTATCAGGGAGCGATGAAATGGTATTGATACTCAAATCCAGATGTTTTAAGCCTTCCAGTTTTGTCAATACTATTGGGAATTGAGCAAATTTATTCCAACTAAGGTCTAGATACTCCAGTTTTTGTAGATTTTCAAATGAAGCCGGTAATTCTGAAAGCGAACAAAGAGACATTTGCATGCGTCTCAATTTTTTGCAATTTCCAATTGAAGCAGGAATCGTTTGTAGCTCCATACGTTCTTTATTGAAAAAATCGGAGCCTAAATAGAGCTCCTCCATCTGTGCACAGTCGCCTATACTCGAATGCACTTTTTTAATGGGATTGTTAAACAAATCCAAAACTTTTATTTGAGTCAAAGCCCCAATTGTTGCAGGAATTTCAATAATGCCACTATTGTTTAAATATAATTTTTCAAGGTTTGAAATTTTGCTGATTTGAACCATTGACGTAGTCGCATTGAGTGATTTATTTGATGATAAATCGAGTGTTTTTAAGGCTTTTAATTTCTCTACTTCTTCAGGAATTTCGGTGATGAGATTGTGAGAAAGATTCAGTGATTCCAAATTATTCATTGCTCCAATAGAAGATGGAATAGATTGCAAACGACTTCCCGAATAATTCAAAGATTTTAAAGTTTTAATTTTGCACAAAATATTAAAAGCCGCATTTTCATCCAAATAAATATTATTTCTCAAGTTGATTTCTTCCAATTGTGGGCAAAACGCCATACTGTCGGGCAGTGCATTGAGTTTATTACCTTCTAAATTAAGTTTTTTGAGGGATTTTAGTTTGTAAATATTCTCGGGCAATCGTGCTTTGTCCGAATGTTCAAGGCTAATTTCGGTTAGATTGGGTAAGTCTTTGATTTTTTCAAATAAATCCTGTAACTGAACCGCTCTGCATCTTCTTAACGTTAACTTTTCAAGATTTTTATATTTTTTGATACTCTCGGGAAAAACCGAAAGAGTAGATGCTTGAATATAAAGGTGGCGCATCGTATCGGCTTTCGATTCATTTTCTTTCAAAAATTCAAAGGTAGCATTGAGCTGTGCCGAATCTTGTTTGCGTTGCAAGGTTTTCAATTGCTGAAAATAGTCGTCAATACTGAAATTTTTAATAGCTTCTTGCGTAATTTTGCTCATGCTATCCTGATATTTTTCGGCTTGAATTTCGGCAGGTGTTTTATCGGCCAAGCCTTTGTTGCGTTGTGCGTCTACACTTGAAATTGCAATAAAAAATGTCAAAAATAAGGCTAGGAAAAATCTCATGATAAAAAAATCTAAATAGAAGGCAAATTTACATATAAAAAAAAGAATTTCAAGAGTATGTTTCAACCTCTTGTGAATACATACTTAGATTCGCTACTCAAAGAGGCATTGTACGCATAATTTTCAGAATCAAATGCTTTTAAATGTTCTGGTTTTTCAATTTTCATATCTATTACAAAACGGGTCATAAGCCCACGTGCTTTTTTTGAAAAGAAAGAAATATTTTTATAATCGGTATCTTTTTTTTCTAAAAATTCGCATTGAATAATGGGTTTTTTTATTTTTTTGGGATCAATGGCCGAAAAATACTCAATAGAAGCTAGATTTACAAGAACTTCATGTGGGTTTTCGGACAAAGTTTGATTGATTTCTTTGGTGATTTTCTCTTTCCAAAAGTGGTATAAATTAGGCGCTTTCCCAAAAGCTAATTTCGTGCCCATTTCCAATCGATAAGGTTTGATCAAATCTAGGGGCTTGAGTAATCCGTATAAGCCTGAGAGAATACGCACTTGATTTTGAGCCAATTGCAATTGGTTTTTATCTAAAGAAAAGGCGTCCAATCCTGTATATACGTCGCCGTCAAAAGTAAAGATAGCGGGTCTTTGAATCGTATCGTCTTTTTCAAATTCTTGAAAGCGAATGTAGTTGAGCTCCGCTAGCTTTTCGCTCAATCCAAAAATAGATTCAATATCTTTTTGTTTTAGTTTTTTTAGCGTTTTGATAAGTGTATGAGGTTCTTTTTCAAATACAGGCATTGAAGCTAGATTTGCAGGAAAAGGTTTTTCCAATTCGAGCGATTTTGCAGGAGATATAACTAAAAGCATTTTTTTTCTTTTATTTTTAAAAAAATTAATAGTTTTACAAAATTAATACAAATACAATTTTGGATATGATAAAAGTGCAAGTAGGCCAGCATGAGGCAAAAGAATTCAGTACAGAAGATTTAAAAATGATGTCTAATGAATTAGATATCAAAGAATTTAGTGCTGGAAATTTCTCAATTCTCAAAGGTGCTGAAAGTCATGAAATTCGTATTCAAAGCATAGATAGAGAGAAGAAAATCGTATATGTAAGTATCAATGGCAAAGCCACTTCGTTTTCAATCAAAGACAAAATGGATTTGTTGTTGGAAAAATTGGGTTTTGATACTACCAAGTCCACCAAAATGAATCAATTGAAAGCTCCTATGCCGGGGTTGGTTATTGAGTATTTCGTAAAAGAAGGCGATGAAGTGCAAGCTGGAGATAAATTGATGATCTTAGAAGCCATGAAAATGGAGAATGTAATCAAGGCTACGGGCGAAGGAAAAATTAAGAAATTGGTTGTAACTAAAGGTAATACCGTAGAAAAAAATCAATTATTGATTGAATTTGAATAATACCATTGGCAGGGAAAATAGCACTCATCTGCAATGTTCAGACTGGTCTTAGTAACAAGAAAAGGCTGGTATTAGATTTTGCGCTTTCGTATCTGAAACAGCATCATATAGAATCTATTCCGATTCATACTTTGGATCTTAATGCTTTAAAACAATCGGTTCATGATTGCTTGCGTCAAGGAATTTTCTCTTTTATTGTTTTGGGTGGCGATGGTTCGTTGCATCATTTAGTTAATGTGCTGATGAAACAAGAGCTTGTGCCACTGCATGAACTTCGTGTAGGATTATTGCCTTGTGGTACAGGAAATGATTGGTTGCGAACGTATTATGATAAAAATGTGACAGAATCTGTTTTAAAATCTGTCGTAGAAAACAAAACAAAGAAACAAGATATAGGGAAAATTATCAAAAATCAATCGGAAATAATTTACTTTGTGAATATTGCAGGTGTTGGATTTAACGGTTTTTTGATGCAATATATAGATAAGTTCAAAAAATTAGGCGATTGGGCATATTATGTAGCTATATTTTATACTTTTTGGCATTATAGGCCAGTAAATGTGTCTATTGAAAATCATTTCAAAAAAAGCTCTATCGTTGCATTTATGATTTCGATAGGAATTTGCAAATATGCTGGCGGCAATATGAAGCTATGCCCCGAAGCGATCTCCGATGACGGTCTTTTTGAGGTCAATGTTATAGAAAATGTGAGTTTTTGGGATTTGATAAAAAATATTTTATACCTTAAAGACGGTAGCTATATTCAAAAAATGAATATTAAAACACAGCGTTGCACTTCCATGTATATTCATTCCCCAGAGATATTATATTTGGAAGCAGATGGCGAATCCTATGGTTCTGGCATTTTTTCTTTTGAATCTATATCTGATACAATCAATTTTTATTAGGAATTTTAAAAATAATTGATATTGGGTGGATTTTGGCACACGATTTGATTAATTTTGATTTATAAGTTATATCTGTGAAATTTAATTTCAATATTTTCAAACAATCCCTTTATACAATTTTAATTGTACAAGGTATGACTATGTATAGTCAGGTGCATATAGAAAATGCTGAAAATGTTGTAGTTTGTGATGAAAATAATGTTCAGTTTTTTGGAAAGAATTCCATAAAAACAGAATCTGGAATTATAGAATTTTCAGAGAACCTAAAAGCTAAGTTAGTCAAGAGAGCACATCAGAATAAAGAAATTGCGGAGAAAGTTGATCAGAATAAAATTGATTCTACGCTTCCAAAATATACTACTAAGAATTCACAAAGAAAAGGAAGTCTTCTCGAAGCGAAAGCAGAAAAAGTAAATTTGTCTTCGAATAAATTAAAACTGGCTACTAAATACACTCAAAAACAATCAAAAGTATCTCCCCATTTTTTAGTAGTAACATCTAGATTTAACAGATATGAGTCAGATGAAAACTATAACTATTCTTATGGAAAAAACGTTCTAAATAAAACCCCAAATAATGAGATAGTTCTCGACGTTGAACAAAATCAATCACCTGCTATAGATTTTATAGAACAAAATAAACCATTTCTAAATCTTCATAATACGGCTTTAGATGAGATGCCGTTGAATCCATTTAAGAAAAATTCAAAAGAAGATAATATCCTATTTGTAATAAATGGTAAAAGGGGACCCCCAATTTTTCTTTAATATAGAAAATAATTAACTTAAAGAAAAAATTTAAAATTTAAAATCAAATAAATCATGAAAAAATTATTATTAATAGCTGTTTTATTTACAGCCAACTTTTTAAATGCACAATTAAAAGTGGGAAGCAATCCTACAACCATTGGTGCAACAAATAATATCGAAATTGAAGCGGCTTCATCGGACAAAGTTTTTGTAAATAAAACGGATGGTAGAGTTTTTATAGAAAACAAACCTACTGCTACTTCTGTAGATAGTGTAGTAATGAGAGATGCAAATGGCGAAATTCGTCAAATTTCAATAGCACGTTTAATGGGAATGCAAGATATAGATGGAGATGGATTGTCAAATAATTCAGATAGTGACGACGACGGAGATGGCATAGCGGATGTTTCGGACAAATGTCCTTTACAATATGGTTGTGCATCTAATCCGACTGGTGGTGCTACACATGGTTGTCCAGTGAATTGTGTATTGAATAATTCTCAAACTTCAAATGGAACGGCTATCATTAGTGCATTTACAAATTGTAGCGCAGGATCTTCAGGAACTCTTCAGTTGGGAACTCCTGCGTCGGGTGTTACACAAACTATCACAGCTACAGTTACTACAGCGGGTACATATAATATTATAGCATCTGCTAATGGGGTAACATATGTTGGTACAGGATCTGTAGCAGTAGGAACTCAAAATATAGTTTTGACAGCAAGTGGAACTCCTCAAGCTACAGGAACATTTACTTATACTTTAAATACTAATCCAAATTGTAGTTTTACTAGATCTATTACAAGTTCTGTATCACAATCTATAGGTGGGTATA
>JBIILY010000089.1:0-5563 GCA_044338225.1 Chitinophagales bacterium | reverse complement strand
AATTTCTGTGTTTTGTTCATTTTTTTCGTATCGGTCTTCAATCTTAATGTCTTTTGTATGAACAAAATAACTCATGCCCCAGCCTACAATGAAAGTAAGCAGTAGACCTAAAATATATTTATTTTTATTCTCAAACATTCAATTTGTTTTCTGCAAATTTAATAAATTAATTTTTGATTTTTACTATTGAATTTTTAAAATCTTAAATCCTGTTTTTGCAACGATATTCAAGAATTTTCGAGTAAATTTTGGGTTGGTAGGTAATATGAATTCAACTTTTTGATTTTCAATAGTATTGTTAGCTAATGTCCCTTTAATCCAAGCGGTAATGTAGAAATTTTCGACCTTGATAGCTTCTACTTCGTGTGAAATATTTTTGAATATATAATAGCCCTCTTTGAAAGGACAACAAACGCTAGCAAATGTTTTCAAAAAAGCATTATTATGTTTGTTTATATTTTCTTGAAGAAGATACTTTTCTTGTTTTTTTAAATGCTGTCTTACATACCATACCGCTTTCAACTCGTTGTTTAGCAACATCCTTTTCTTGAGCTTTTCAGCATTTTTGGCCGAAGTGCAGTACACAAAAGGAATATTGCCTACTTCAAATTCATTTGCTTTTAATATTTTAAAATGATAGAGATCCAGCTCGTCTTTTGCTAAAGTGAGTATATGAGAATTTTCGATTTGCTTAAATGGCTTGCTGTATTTGGGGTTTAGTTTTTGAATTTCATTCAGCACCTTGATTTCTGACTTAAAAGAAGGGTGCATATATTCGAAGTCTAAGCGAGTGGTTTCCTCCACCATTTTGGTGTATTTTACATCGTTTTTTTTATACGCATCTAAAATTTGAAAAAGTCCTTTTATTAAGTTACTTGCATGAAAAATATCTAAGATTTCATCATTTTTTGAATAAAAATAAATAATCCCTGGCTGGGCTTTTACGTTTTGTTGATTTTTTTCCCAATGAGCAGGCCATTCAAATTCATGATTTTGAGATTTAAGCTCATTAGAGATGAAATCAAAATCGGCCAATTTCAATAAATAATGAAATAAATGTGTTGTAGCCAAAGCATCTGCTTGAGCTCGATGTGCATTTTCGTGTGAAATATTTAAATGATCACAAATATTGCCGAGGCTATACGAACTTAAATTTGGAATGGCTTTTTTCGCTGCTTTTACTGTGCAGAATTTAGCATTGGGGAGTGTGAGTCCGTGGTCCAAAAATTCTTTTTGAAGCATTTGAAAATCAAAATCGGCGTTGTGAGCTACTATAACCGTGCCTTTGAGCAAGTCCGAAACCTGATGCGCAATGTCTTGAAAAGGGGCAGCTTTTGCTACCATTTCATTCGTAATGCCCGTCAGTTTTATTACAAAAGGGTCTATTCTTTTTTCTGGATTGACCAATGAGGAAAATTCAGATTTTATTTCTTTTCCGTCTGTAATATATATAGATATATCCGTAATTTTAGAGTCAGAAGGCCTCCCTCCTGTAGTCTCTACATCCAAAACGGCAAAAAGTGTATTATCAAGATTATTTGTCAACTAATATTTATTATAAGAATGCAAACCTAAGCAAATTTTGAAAAAGTATCGAAAAATATTATCATGAAATATTAAAAAATCCTATTATTATTGCATTTTATATAGAAAATTATACCAAAATAATGACGCCGCAAATATTAAAAGAAATTGCAAAGAGCTATGGAACACCCGTTTATGTGTATCATAGACAAAAAATTGAAGAAAAATACGAAACCCTTACACATGCTTTTAAGGGACAGAAAGTGAAATTTTTCTACGCATGTAAAGCCTTATGCAATTTAAATATTTTGAAAATTGTCAAGAAAATGGGAGCAGGATTGGATACCGTTTCTATCAACGAGGTTATGCTGGGATTGAAAGCAGGATTTGAACCCCATGAAATTTTGTATACACCTAATTGTGTTCATTTTGAAGAAATAAAACAAGCGGTTGCGCTCAAGGTGCATATCAATATCGATAATATCAGTATTCTGGAGCAATTTGGGAATTTGTATGGTAATACATATCCAATTATGATTCGTTTTAATCCACATATTTTGGCTGGAGGCAATTATAATATTTCTACAGGGCATATCGATAGCAAATTTGGCATTTCTATACATCAATTGCGCCATGTCATTAGAATTGTAAAAACATTGAATATAAATGTGGAAGGACTTCACATGCATACAGGGAGCGAAATTAAAGATATTGAGGTGTTTTTGCAGGGATTGGATGTTATGCTCAATATAGTAGACCAATTTTCAGGGATAAAATATTTGGATTTGGGTAGTGGATTCAAAGTGCCATACAAGTCTGAGGATAAAGAGACCGATGTAAAACTTTTGGCAGTTAAGCTGAAAGAAAAACTAGCAGAATATAAAACAGAATCGGGCAATGAACTTGAAATTTGGTTTGAACCGGGCAAATATTTGGTAAGCGAAAGTGGTGTTTTTATAGCGCAGGCCAATGTGATTAAACCTACTCCAGCCACAGTTTTTGTGGGAATTAATAGTGGATTCAATCATTTGATTCGTCCAATGTTTTATAATTCATACCATCACATTGAAAATATTTCCAACCCAAAAGGGACGGAGCGCATTTATACTATTGTAGGTAATTTGTGCGAAACCGATACCTTTGCGTGGGATCGAATGCTCAATGAAGTCAATGAAGGCGATTTGATTCTTTTTAGAAATGCAGGTGCGTATTGTTTTGAAATGAGTATGAACTACAATTCTAGAACAAAACCCGCAGAAATATTGGTAGATAACGATAAGATAATATTGATCCGAAAGGCTGAAACAGTAGAGGATTTGCAGAAAAATGTAATCGAAATAGAAGATATTATATAAAAACGAAATAGAAATTGTAATTTTGCATCAAAATAAAAGCGATATGAATACTTCAGAATTAGAAAAAGTATCTTTAAGAGTTAGAGAACATATCATTAGAATGAGTACCGATGGAGGCTGTTTTATTGGCGCTTCGTTGTCTTGTGCGGATTTATTGGTATATTTATATAAATCTTTTTTAAATATAAATAAAGATAACTTTCAAGATCCCAATAGAGATTATTTATTTCTAAGCAAGGGGCATGATGTGCCTGCATTGTATGGATTGTTTGTAGAGTTGGGCTGGATGGAAGCAGATAGATTAAAAAATCATTTAAAATCCAATGATGACATCTATTGGCACCCTAATAGAAAAATTGATGGCATCGAATTTCATTCGGGGTCTTTGGGTCATTTGCCTGCGGTCTCATTGGGTGTAGCTTATGATTGCAAAGCAAAAGGACAAAATAATCGTATTATTTGTATCATAGGGGATGGTGAATGCAATGAAGGTTCAGTATGGGAAACCTTATTGGTAGCTTCTGCAAAAAAAATGAATAATTTAACAATCGTTGTAGATCGAAATCATTTTCAAGCTAATATGGCTACAGAAGATTTGATCCCACTTGAGCCTTTTGAAGATAAATTCAAAGCGTTTGGAGCAGAAGTAAGACGAATAGATGGGCATAATTTTAATCAATTGCATGAAACATTTTCAGCGTTGCCTTTTAGTAATGAAAAGCCGAGTGTAATTATTTGTGATACCGTTCGTGGAAAAGGACTCCCAAGCATAGAAGCCCGAGCAGATAGATGGTTTTGTAATTTTTCAGGCGAAGAAATTACGTCTTTATTAAAAGAATTACATGGCGATGCTACTACAGAGTTGACATCAGAAATCTTGACTGTCCGATAAAAAAATTACCATAAAATCTCTTCAGTTGCTTTTGGCATAGTTTTTGATTTTAGTTTTATAAATTCATTTAATTAGAACTAAAGTTATGAAGTCTTTAAAAGTTATGTCAAGGTATCTTATCCTTTTAACCCTTTTGGTTTTTAGTAAGAATATTTTAGCGCAAGTAAAAATTGGTAATAATCCAAAAGTGATGCTTCCAGGAGCCTTGTTGGAATTGGAGCATGATTCTAAAGCATTGGTAATAACTAGAGTTACAACTTCTCAAATGAATGCAATACAAGCTAATGAAGGAATGCTTGTCTATAATACAACAGACAGTTGTATTTATCAGAGAACATCTACTGCTTGGAAAAGTTTGTGTTCGGGATCCAATATTACATCTCAAAACCTTACAAATGGAAGAGGAATCATCGTAATGGATGGAACAGGAGCTGTATTGAGAGCTACTTCTTTAAGAATAGATAGCAGCGAAATAGCAAAAATGATGGGCGAGCGTCCAATAATTGATACATTAGCAAAATTAATTGGAAGAGCACCTATCAAAGATAGTATTATCAAAGTTTTGAAGGATTCAATTTCTACTATCATTCAAAATGGAAATATTACAGGAAAGAATGCGCTAGGAAGTGAAATCATTAAAGTAAATGGTGGAACAGGCGCTGTATTGAAAGATATGAATATTACAGTTGACACAGCCAAAATGATGACTTTGATATCGAATAATCTAAACAAATCCCCAATAAAAGATTCTTTGAGTACTTCTATTACCAATATTATAAACAATGGTACTGTTACAGGAAAAAATATGACAAGTGGTTCATTGGTGACTTTGACAGGCACACCTACAGGATCATTGCTAAAAGATGTAAATATCGATATCAATGCTTCAAAATTAAAAGACAGTATAGCTTCTTGGATTAATGACAAACCTATTTCAGACAGTGTTTCTAAGTTCGTTATAACAGATTCTCTAATTATAAAAAGTTTGAAAGACAGTGTAATCAATGAATTTAAAAATGGAAGTGTGGTCGTAAAAGATATGACCAATGGAGATTTAATCAAATTGACAGGAAAGCCTATTGGCTCATTATTAAATGATGTAAAAGTAGATATCAATACCGCAAAAATGAAGGATTCAATTGCGGCTTGGGTTAATAAAAAGCCTATTTCGGATAGTATTACGAAATTGATGAAAGATTCAATTTCTTCAATTATTACAAGTGGCGTGGTAACCGGAAAAGACATCAGCAATGGAAATGGAATTATCGTTACAGGTGGAACAGGCGCTGCATTGAAAGCTACAAGCTTGAGAATTGATAGCACAGCTATCGCAAAAATGATGAATCAAAGCCCTGTAAAAGATAGTGTAACTAAATTGATAAGAGATTCTATCTCTTCAATCATTTCAAATGGTGCCGTTACCGGCAAAAATGCAACTCAAGGTTCATTGATTACCGTTACAGGTGGTACAGGTGCAGTATTGAAAGATATGAAAGTAGAGGCTGATACCAATGCCATGAAAACATTTATAGCTAATAATTTGAATAGTTCGCCAATAAAGGATTCTCTTGGTTCATCCATTACAAATATTATCAATAATAATGGTGTAACCGGAAAGAATGCAACACAAGGTTCATTGATTACAGTTACAGGTGGTACAGGTGCGGTATTGAAAGATATGAAAGTAGAAGCAGATACCAATGCCATGAAAACATTTATAGCTAATAATTTGAATAGTTCGCCAATAAAGGATTCTCTTGGTTCATCAATTACAAATATTATCAATAATAAT
>JBIILY010000300.1:0-5584 GCA_044338225.1 Chitinophagales bacterium | reverse complement strand
GATCTTTTTGCAATGGCTCTAACAATATATCTTTTCCATATACAAAATCCTTGCGCATATATTCTGGCATTACAATTTCATTGGTCAAGAAAATAGCCTCTTTGGGACAAGCTTCCTCGCACAAGCCACAAAATATACATCGAAGCATATTGATTTCATACGTTTCAGCATATTTTTCTTCACGATACAGATGTTTCTCATCATCTTTGCGCTCCGCAGCTACCATCGTAATAGCCTCTGCAGGGCAAGACAAGGCACACAACCCACAAGATGTACATCGTTCGGCACCATTTTCATCGCGTTTGAGGACATGCATCCCTCTGTATACATCCGCTATCGGACGTTTTTGTTCGGGATACTGTACCGTAGCTTTGCGCTTAAAAAAGTGGCTCATCGTAATGGCCATACCTTGAAAAATAGCAGGTAGATACAGACTCTCCAAAAACGACATTTTTGGATTAGTGACTACCTTCTTCTTCTTTGATAAATTATAATTAGATTCCATAAATTTCAAAGTGCAATTTTAATCAAAAATTATTAATTCAATCAAAAAAAGTATATCCCCTCAAAATATAAATTTTTCGTTGTTTTTTTTCCTACTTGGGCGCTCCTAAAGGACAGGCTCCCGAATCAATTTTCTCGGGACAAGTGTACAGGACTTCGCTATCCCTTTGGTCATATCCTTTCCATCCTTAGCGCACTAGATCATCCAAAGACGTTTTATTTCAATAAAATCACAAGAGACGAAACAAATGAATTCTTACTTTTAAGAAAATATTAACTCAACATATTGAACTAAATCAAACTGTTATATAAAATTCAACCTAAAAACCATACAAAATCCCCTTTAATAAACCCCAAAATTTGAACATTTTTTTGTCATTTTAACCTACTATTTTTGCATCAAATTAAATATTAAGCGTATGAAAACTCTTTTAAAATTTATCGGAATTACTTTTTTTCTCCTCATTTCTTCTAATAATGAAATGAAAGCAGACCATACAATGGGAGCTGAAATTACATACAAAATGATAGATACCTTAAACGGTACCTACGAATTTACATTAAAAAGATATAGGTATTGTGGTGGAATTGATTTTCAAAATAATAATTTACATATTGTGAGCGTAAACATAGATGTTTTAGTTCCGTTGACTATGGTACTATCTGAAAAAGCAGAAGTAACCCCTCTTTGTCTTCCTCCAGATGTAGCTGCAAAAAAAATTACGCATTGTCCTGGCCCCAGTATTGATCCTTTAGCACCCGATTTCATAAAAGGAGTCATGCAAGAAGTACTTACTTGTACTTATACTATTGGTAGAAATAAAATAGGTTATGCCAGCTATGAAGAAAGCTTGAGAAATTTCATGAATACTATTTTTGGAAATCCACCATTGGTAGTTATTACTGGATTTAATAGCACTTTTGTAAATAATTCCGTAATTTTCACAAACAATCCTGTACCCTATTGGTGTAAATTTAAAGAAAATACGTATGCTCATGGACCAGTAGATACTTTTGATCCAAAATATATTACCGTAAATGGTCAAACTGTAATTAGAGATTCCATTTCTTTTATGAGATATACTCCATTTATTGCAGAACATCCTATACTTGAAATTGCATATCAGTTTGGAAGTCAAGGCGTTTCCTATCCTCCACCTTTAAACAACCAAAACTTTTTGTTTACTACCAATGGTGTTTCTATGGATCCATATACTGGAGTAATTCGTGCTACTCCAAACCAAGATCAAGATGGCATTATGGCTGTAGCAGTTTTTGAATGGCGTGCGATAGCTAATCCTAATGGAATTGGCTATACAAGACAATTTGTAGGATATGTTTGTCGTGATATACAAATAACGGTTAGAGATAACTGCGACCCAACTATTGATATTGGAACAATAAAAGATTCTATGTATGGAGTCAATCAGTTAAGTTCACATTTTATAGAAATTTGTGGTCGTCAGCCAGGTAAAATACAGTTTAAAGCCATTGGAGCTCAAAATCAAGTAATGAAAATTGTAGAATCGGCTTCTAACAAGCCTAAAACTAAGGATTTAGTAAATTATAAATTTACTACTCAGAAAATAACAAAAGCGGCTGTAGATACTATGTATGGTACTATAACTTTTGACTCAGCAATTGGATATGGAGATGAAAATTTAATTTTCAACTTATATTATTGCAATAATTATGGAATGAAAGATAATAGAGAAATCGCAGTTCGTATTCGTTATATGCAATCGATGATATTGGATAAAGATACTGGGTATTACTGTCCAGGAGGCAAGGCAGTTCGTATTACTTCTAAAACCGCTAAAAAAGTATCATGGTTCCCCAAAACGGGTATTGTTGATGCAGGTCCTGATAGTGTTTGGATTGATGTAAAACCTACATTCAATACTACGTATCAAGCAAAAGCTATAGATTTAACCGAAGCGGAGACTTGTACGTTGTTTGATAGCACATATATTCGTGTCATCCCCCCATTCACCTATAATTTGTCTCCGAAGACAAAAGACATCTGTCTCCACGACACGTTTCCAATAGTTTTGACCACACAAATTTCGGACACTCCTTATAAATTTACGTGGTTAAATTCAAATGGTGCTTTATTTAATACATCCACAAAAAAAGAAGCTACCAATATCAGCAGTCCTACTGTATATGCAATCAACAGTGCAAATTATATTGTTGAAATGGAAAACCGATATGGTTGTGTACTAGTAGACACCGTAAAAGTAAATTTAAAAGGCGTAAAACCCAATGCAGCGGCTACTTCACAGCGAACGTATATCTGTCCAGGCGACACCACCTTGTTATCGGCTATTATTACACCATTAACATGTGGCTTAACGATTTATAAAAGCAATGCCCTGCTCACCACCGCAAGCTTAACTCAAGGAAGTATCAACTATCCTACTGCGGGTTGCTCAGGAGCTGCATGTTATCCCAATATATATGGTACTACAGGATTGGGGAATTCATCCAATACCAAAATATTGTATACCAAAACACAATTAGCTGCGGCAGGTGCCAAAGCAGGTATTTTAAAATCCATTGCTTTCAACCTCATTGATGCCAATGTATCGAGTTTTGAAAACTTCACGATAAAAATGGGTGCTACGACAGGAACTACAGCCAACGCTACGGTACCTATGTTCACGGTATTCAATACCAAAGCGATTAGTCCTGCTATCGGTTGGAATACCTATACTTTTGACAGAGGCTATGACTGGGATGGATCGAGTAATGTGATTGTAGAAATCTGTATTAAGAAAAATGCAGCTACCGCACTGGTGAATCGATATTTAACCAATATTACACCTGCTGGCAACGAAGTATTTTATCGTCTTTCTAATACGGCAGGTGTAGACGCTTGTGGTATGACTACCAATTATATAGCAGCAGGAGGAACCCAAGCCAAACCACATACTCGTTTTACGGTAACAGGCGTGGATAGTTCTGATAGCCAATTTTCAAGTTCATGGGCACCGAGTTATCTCATCAACACGGTACTCCCAGCACCTACCAAACCAAGAACCATTATCAATGCAAGCCAAACAGATTCCCTATTTACGATTACATACGGTTCTACGCTTTGTTTTGATACAGGTGTGGTAAAAGTAAAAGCGGATACCAATTTTAAAGTAAAAGCATCGGGAGGCAAAGTAATCTGTCGTCAAGGCACGGGTGGTTCACCTATTCCATTGACCGCAACGATTACTTCTAGCCAAGCCCATACGATTACATGGACTTCTACACCGAATGACCCGAGCATGTCGGCTACCAATACGGCAAACATCACGGTGAATCCATCAACCCCAGGCACGTATCGCTATGTAGTAAAAATAACATCCTCTCCATGCGAAGCAACGGATACGGTATATGTAACGGTTCAAGACTCTCTAAAATTCACCTTGACGAGTGTTCAACCTACTTGTACAGGAAATAATGGTAGTATTACTGCGGTACTCCCTTCGGGAAGTAAAACAAGTGATTTTAATTATGTATGGACACCTAATGTTTCAGATTCTACCAAGGCCATAAATCTAGGAGCGAATAACTATAAGCTGGAAGTTCAATTAAAAACAGACGCTACTTGTAAAGGAACCCAAGTACTCAATTTATCTGCAACGGTAATACCGTTGAATATTACTACTACAGCATCCACAATATTGTGTAATGGTGGAACTAGCGATAGCATCGTAGCAAGTGTGAATACCCCTGCTTCTCCCGGCCCATACAATTACGCTTGGAGCAGCAATCCAGCAACAGATATCACATACAAAATTACCAATAAGTTAGCAGGAACCTATACCGTTACCGTTACGGATCAATTGACGGGATGTACGGGTACGCAATCGATTACCGTTACCGAGCCTACGGCATTGGCAATGACCTTCACAAAAATAGATGTGAATTGTAAAGGTGATGCGACGGGCTATGCAAAAGCATTCCCATCAGGAGGAACTCCTAATAATGGGTTCTATACCTATACTTGGACTTCTACAAATGGTAAAAACAGTTCATTACCAACTTTCCAAGATCAATTTACTTTATTTGCGGATAGTTTAAATATAACCATCACCGATAAAAATGGCTGTATCTTAACCAAAGGTGTTCGTATTACCGAGCCTACCGATTCGTTAAAAGTAGCTTTAACAGGCGTGAATGCTACTGAGGTAAAAGGAACAGATGGAAAAGCATTTGCCATAGTAACAGGAGGCACATCCACCTATAATTACAAATGGGATACCAGTACATACAATCCTACTACATGGTTTACTATAAAAAATAGTACCAATATAGGAGATTTGGATTCTGTTACTGGAAGAGCTAAAAGTATGGTACGAGTAGAAATTACAGATAGCAAAGGCTGTAAAGTAAGAGATAGTATCAAAATACAAGATGTGGTATGTGACATTGTAGCACAGTTCAATAAAGTAGATGTAAACTGCTTTGGAGATAGTACGGGTATTTTAAATTTTGGAGCTATAGACAATAAGAATAATGATACAACCACAAAGTTATATACCTATATTTTAAGTGAAAATTTAAGCAAAAAAATAATAGGAACCTTAACGAGCCCAGTACCTACACCTCCCGCGGCTCTACAATCCTTCACGAACTTAAAAGCGGGTATATATGATGTAAAAGTCAAAACCAACAAAGGATGTGACACCGATTTTGTGAAATTGGTAACGATTACCCAAAATCCAAGAATTGTTGTAAATTCATTGGTGACCGATCCATCTTGTATCGGCTACAATGATGGGAAAGTAAATATAAGTGTTGTAGATAATTTTACACCATTTGAATACAGCTGGAATGGCGGTGCATTTGTAGCCAACAAAGACAGCAATACAAATCTTATTCAAGGCACCTATATCGATACGGTTAAAAATAGCTTGGGCTGTAAAATGCCATTTAGCTACCAACTAAAAGATCCTGCAGGTATTACGATTGCCCATACATTGAAAAAAGGCATTAGCTGTAATGGGTTAACAGATGGACAAGTAGAAATAAATGTAACACCGCCTATATCCGTTTCTGGAAAGTTATACGAATATCATAGCAA
>JBIILY010000088.1:0-5625 GCA_044338225.1 Chitinophagales bacterium | reverse complement strand
CGGTATGGTTGGATGCGCCTGTTTTTAAGGTAAATCAAGATGTGAAATTGATTTTTAGAACCAAAAGAAACGGGGAAGCTACCGAGAAAATTTTGGTGAATTTTAATTTGGGCAACCAACTAAAAGGAAGTAAAGAAATTCGTTTTCAAAAGAATGAATCGGTAGATACCTTTAAATTTCAGATTTTGAATAATGGCTGGAATGACATCAAACTCACTTTGGCCGATCCTAATATCACATTTGATAATGATTATTTCTTGTCCTTTTTTGTACAGCCAAAGCCCGTAATTACTATGATTCAGAGCGGTCAAGCTTCAAAATATGTAAAATATGCTTTTGATGTAGATCAGCATTTTGATATCCATACACAAGGTATAAATTCTATTACATTTTCGGAATTGGAAAAATCTAGCCTATTGGTTTACAATCAGTTGGAATCTGTTTCGGCCTCGCAATCCAAGCAAATCTTGGATATGCTGAAATTGAAAAAAAATGTAGCTATTTTCTTACATTCCAACACCAATGTAGCTTCGTATAATGCGCTTTTTGAGCAACTGGGCATAGGCGCTATAGAGTCAAAAGAAACGCAATCGATGACCATTCAAAGCATCAATAAGGAAGATAAATTGATGAAAGATATTTTTTCAAATATTGACAATCAAACAGAATTGCCGAAAACCAGCTTGTATTACAAAATGTCTAATTTTGCCAAAATGTCAAGAGAAGTACTTTTGAGTTTGCAAAACGGGACTCCTTTTTTGATTCAATACGGTCGTGTGGGCGAAGGAAAAATATATTTATTTACCTCTTCGATAGAAAATCAATATTCAAATTTTGTTAATACCTCTTTCTTTGCGCCTATTTTATTCAAAATGGGGAATGCGTCGAATTTATTTATGAATAATTCGTACTACATAGATAGCCGTACTCAAATTCAGCTTCCCATCAAAGAAACGAATGATGACGCTGTTTTTTATATGCGAGGCCATAAAACAGAAATGATTCCTCCGCAGCGAAAAATTGGTAATGTCCTCAGTTGTAGCCTAGGACAACAGCCGCTAGAAGCAGGTTTTTATTCAATAGAAGATAAAGAAGGGAAAAATACATTTCATGTAGCCTTGAATTTTAATAGAAAAGAAAGTGTGCTACAATATGCTTCGG
Source organism: Chitinophagales bacterium (assembly GCA_044338225.1). Lineage (GTDB taxonomy): Bacteria > Bacteroidota > Bacteroidia > Chitinophagales > JADJOU01 > CHPMRC01. The sequence goes on along the minus strand of JBIILY010000088.1, from coordinate 4,464 downwards.
CGAGTGAACTTTTGGAAAATTATTCTTATCTAAATCTCACCACTAAAGATTCTAATGATAAAGTCAATCAAATGGATTCCGATTCAGGAATTGATTGGTGGAAAATTGCGATTGTTTTGGCTATTATTTGTTTGCTTTTTGAGGTTGTATTGATATTGTTTTGGGATGTGTTGGTTCAAAAATTTCAATTGAAATAAAGTTTAAATGTATTACAAAAAAATAGGAAAAGGTTCTCAAACATTGTTGTTGGTTCACGGATTTATGAGCGATGGCACGGTATGGGATGCTGTAGCTTTGGCTCTTAAAGATGATTTTCAAATCATTATTCCCGATTTGGATGGATATGGAAATTCGAGTGAACTTCAAGTCTATAAAACGTTGAAAGAATTTGCTTTTGAGCTAAAAAACATATTGGATTCCGAAAATATTGAAAAAGTAACGTATATAGGACACTCGATGGGTGGCTATATAGGACTAGAATTTTTGGAGCATTTTGAACCTATGTTGAATCATTTTGTAATGCTCAATTCGCATATCTATACCGATAGCGATGAACGAAGCACCAATCGAACCAAAACGATAGGATTTCTACAAAAATATGGCTCAAAATTGTATGTAAAAGAATCGTTTCGCACGTTGTTTTCTCCAGAATTTGCAGTTAATCATTCAGAAATTGTAGCAAAAATGATGGAGAACGCTCATTCCTACCCCGTGCAGACTTTAATCAATTCCTGCCAAGCTATGATTGAAAGAAAAAATCATGAACAAACAATACAAAATTTAAGAATTCCAGTTCATTTTTTAATGGGCGAGGTAGATAGTCTTATTCCATTGGAAGAATATAAAAAAATGACGCTATTGAATCTAAATGCTAAAACGCAAGTGCTTTCCAAAGGCGGCCACATGGGGATGCATGAAAATGCAGAGGAAGTAGTTGAATATTTTTTGAAAAATCTAATATAAATATGGATTTATCTGTTATTTTTTCAAATGTCTTATAAGGATAAGGAAAATGAAAAAAAGTCAAGAGCAATATCAAGTGTTTTCGGAAATAGCAGGTGTGTTCAAATAACAATAAGTGAAATAGGGGAGCAAAATTGATTTATTCAAATTCTTCCACAAGATGTTCAAAAGTTAATCGGTTAACTGTCAAAAAGTTCTTTAGTTTTGCATCTTAATTACACGTAATGAAAGTAGATGTATTAATCGGTCTCCAATGGGGGGATGAAGGCAAAGGAAAAATTGTAGATTTTTTAGCGCCAAATTATCAGTATATAGCTCGTTATCAAGGAGGTCCCAATGCAGGACATACCATTTATCTCAATGGAAAAAAATTTGTATTACACACGATTCCTTCAGGAATTTTTCATAAAAATATAGGTAATATTATTGGTAGTGGCGTTGTGATCAATCCTATCACATTGATGCAAGAAATCAGAGGCTTGGAAGCCGAAGGCATTGATGTGAAAAGCAATTTGATGATAGCTAATAAAGGGCTATTGATTCTACCTACGCATATCGAATTGGACAAAGCATCGGAAAAAAAACGCGGTGCGAATAAAATAGGAAGTACGTTGAGAGGTATTTCTCCAGCTTACATAGATAAGACAGGAAGAAATGCACTAAAAATTGGTGAAATTTTTGCAGATAATTTTAAAGAAAAATACGATGTTTTGGTTCAGAAACATCTAGAAATATTAGCAGGAAGTGGCTATGAAGCCGATTATGCAGAGATGGAAATACAATGGTTTGAAGCATTAGAAGCGTTGAAAGCTTATAAGTTTATTGATGGAGAATATTTTATCAATGAAGAACTCAAAAAAGGAAAGAGAATCTTGGCAGAAGGCGCACAAGGCACTATGTTGGATGTGGATTTTGGAACTTATCCGTATGTGACCTCTTCCAATACCATTTCTGGAGGTGTATGTAATGGATTGGGTGTAGCACCACAGCAGATTGGTGAAGTATTTGGTATTATAAAAGCGTATTGTACCAGAGTAGGTTCTGGTCCGTTTCCAAGTGAATTGTTTGATGAAAATGGCGCTAAATTAAGCAAAGAAGGTAATGAATTTGGAGCTACTACAGGACGTCCTCGTCGTTGTGGTTGGATAGATATATTGGCAGTGAAATATGCGTGTATGCTCAATGGCGTTACCCAATTATGCGTTACCAAAGCCGATGTGTTGAATCATTTCGAAACGATATATGTAAGCAATACATATTCTGACGGCAATCAATTATATGATAAAATGCCAACAGTGCTGACCGATGATCACAAAGCGGTATTTGAAGCACAAGAAGGCTGGAATTGTGATTTGCCCAAAACCCAAGATTATAATCAATTGCCTCAAGCATTAAAAAATTATATTTCATATTTGAATAAAACGATAGAGGTTCCTATAAAAATGCTTTCAGTAGGACCAGAGAGAGACGATTTGTTTTTATTATAAGAACAGATAAGAGGTATTTAAAAACAAACTGGAAGAAATACAAGCTTTTTTCTTATATTTGCACTCCATTTTTTTATAGAAAAATAGTGCTAGATTATGTTTCAAAATTTACAGGACAAATTAGAGTCCGCGTTTAAAACCCTCAAAGGACAAGGAAAAATTACCGATATCAACGTAGCGGCTACCGTTAAAGAAATACGTAGAGCCCTTGTAGATGCGGATGTTAGCTATAAAGTTGCCAAAGATTTTACCGATAAAGTTCGTACCGAAGCTATGGGCAAAGGTATTCTTACTGCCGTTTCACCGGGTCAGATGATGGTAAAAATCATGAACGATTCCTTGACCGAATTGATGGGAAGTACACAGTCTGATATTAATTTGACGGGGAAACCTTCCATCATATTGGTGGCTGGTCTTCAAGGTTCGGGTAAAACTACTTTTACACATAAACTGGCTTATTTTCTCAAAAATAAGAAAAAATTAAATCCTATCATGGTGGCTTGCGACGTCTATCGTCCTGCCGCAATGGAACAATTGAAAACATTGGGAGAAAAGATAGATGTGCCTGTTTTCATGGATATTGAGAATAAAAATCCATTGGATATAGCCGAAAAAGCCTTGGCTTTTGCCAAACAAAATAGTCATAATGTAGTGATTGTAGATACTGCGGGACGTTTGGCAGTAGACGAAGCCATGATGAAAGAAATTTCGAACTTAAAAAAAGCATTGAATCCATCGGAAACCCTTTTTGTAGTGGATAGTATGACAGGACAAGATGCTGTGAATACGGCCAAATCATTTAACGAAGCTATTAATTTTGATGGGGTAGTGCTTACAAAATTGGATGGAGATACACGAGGTGGAGCAGCGCTTACGATTCGTTATATAGTAGAAAAACCGATTAAGTTTATTTCGCAAGGCGAAAAAGAAGATAGTCTCGATCTATTCTATCCCGATAGAATGGCGAACAGAATCCTAGGCATGGGAGATATTGTGTCGTTGGTAGAAAAGGCACAAGAGCAATTTGATGCTAAAAAAGCAGCTGAATTATCTAAGAAAATTGCCAAAAATAAGTTTGATTTTAATGATTTTATGGATCAATTGAATCAAATCAAAAAAATGGGAAATATCAAAGATATTCTCAAAATGATTCCGGGAATGAGTTCGGCTATGAAAGATATTGATATTGATGAAACGGCATTTAAGAAAATAGAAGTCCTGATTCAAAGTATGACGCCAAAAGAAAGAGAAAATCCTGAGATTTTAGATACACGAAGAAAAAATCGTATAGCCAAAGGAAGTGGACAAGGTATAGAGCAGCTCAATCGCTTTTTGAAACAGTTTGAACAAATGCGAAAAATGATGCGCCAAATGCAAAGCATGCAGCCCGGAAAAAGATAAAAATTAAAAAATAAATTAATTTTCTCAATAAAATAGTAAATTTGTAAACCAAAAAAATTAAAAATCAACATAATATAAATAAATTGATCGTATGGCAGAAAGATTGAGCTTACCTAGAATGAGCGACACCATGGAAGAAGGTGTTATAGCAAATATATTGATAAAAGAAGGCGATGTAATCAAAGCGGGAAGTGTAATAGCCGAAGTAGAAACCGATAAGGCTACGATGGATCTTGAGAGTTTTCAAGAAGGAATCGTTCTTTTTGTTGCCGCAAAAAAAGGAGAGAGTATTCCTGTAAATGGACTTATAGCTATATTGGGAAAGAAAGGCGAGGATTATCAAGCCCTATTGAGCGATGCAGCACCTGCCAAAGCAGAAACAGCTGCCCCAGTAGCGGAAGAAAAAGCCGCTCCAAAAGCAGAATCAGCTATAGTAGAAGTTGTGGCTTCTAGTTCGGATAATCGTGTCAAAATTTCACCATTAGCCAAAAAAATAGCGGAAGAAAATAATCTTTCGGTAAATGGATTGGCGGGAAGTGGAGATGAAGGTAGAATTACTAAAAAAGATATAGAAGAAGCTTTGAAAAATGGAGGAAATACTTCATCTACATCG
>JBIILY010000087.1:0-5665 GCA_044338225.1 Chitinophagales bacterium | reverse complement strand
AAAGCTAGCCATAGCAAATAAAGTATTGCCTGCATACAAAAATATGGGCGTTTATTGGACTAGTCTTTCGCCTTCAGCTACGCAAAATCAAGGCGTTTGGTCCTTGCCAAAAGGAAATGAATACTATCAATATTGCATCAAAAATAGCACGACTACAAATTATACGCCTGACGAAGTATTTGCCATAGGTGAAAAAGAAGTAGCGCGAATACATGGTGAAATGAGACAAATTATGAAAAAAGTGAATTTCAAGAATGATAATTTACAAGACTTTTTTCAATTTGTACGAACAGATAAACAATTTCTATACACCAATGATGCTGCGGGTAGAAAAGCATTGCTAGACGATGCCAATAAGTATATAAACGGTACCAAATCCAAGTATCAATCTTTATTTAAAACGTTTCCAAAAGCGGATGTAGTTGTTATGGCTGTAGAGAAATTTAGAGAACAATCGGTAGGAGGTGCTTTTTATGAAAATCCAACATTGGATGGCAAAAGACCGGGAAGATATTATGTAAATCTCTTCAATATGGCCGATGAACCCAAATATCAAATGGAGGCATTGACGGCACATGAAGCTATTCCGGGACATCATATGCAAATAGCTATTGCTCAAGAGTTGACCGATATTCCTAAATTTAGAAAACATGGTGGTAATACGGCTTATATTGAAGGATGGGCCTTGTACGCGGAGCTTTTAAATAAAGAAATGGGCTTTTATCAAGATCCTTATTCCGATTTTGGTAGATTGAGTATGGAAATTTTTAGAGCGGCGAGATTGGTGGTAGACGTGGGAATTCACTATAAAAAATGGACGAGAGAGCAAGCTATAGACTATTTTATGAAAAATACGGCCAATGCAGAAGGTGATATTCATAAGGAAATTGAGCGTTATTTTTTATGGCCTGGACAAGCGCTTGGTTATAAAATAGGCATGCTCAAAATATTGGAATTGAGAGAAAAATCCAAAAATGAAATGGGTACTAAATTTGATATTAAAGAATTTCATGATATTGTATTGAAAAATGGAAGTGTGCCTTTAAATGTATTGGAGCGTTTAATTTCCAATTGGAATACTTCAAAAAAATAAAATGCGATTTTGTAGTCTGATTCTTTTCACAATTCTATTAGGTTGTAAGCCAAAAGCCCATAGAGAAGGAGATAAGCTGCTTTTTCAAATAGAAAAAAAAGAAAGTTCTACTAAGATATCCACGTTTGACAAGTCAAATCATTTGCTGTCAAGCGTGAATTTTTCTATTATCCCAAAACGTGTAGTTATTTTTTCCTCTTCGCATGCAGGATTTTTAAATGAATTGGGTTTATTGAAACATGTCATTGCGGTTTCGAATAAAAACTACTTTTACAATACGCAAATTTCTGAAAATGAATCTATCGTTTCCTTGGGCGATTATCAATCTATTAATTTTGAGAAATTAGTCAAACTAAAGCCTGATTTGCTTTTGCTCAATTCCGAGGTTTCTACACATTTTGATTTTATTAAAAAACTGAAGCTATTTAAGATTCCATTTCTTATTTGCAATGAATACGAAGAACCGAATGTAATATATCAAGCCAAATGGTTAAAAATGTACGGAGCTCTTTTTAATCAGGATGCCAAGGCAGATTCCATATTACAGGTACTTGAAACGAAATATACGGAGCTAAGCAAGCCAAAATCATCCGCTAAAAATCTAACACTGACGGGGCTTCCATGGCAAAACCAATGGTATGTATCGTGTTCAAAGAATTTGTTTAATCAACTTTTGCATGATGCAGGCGGTGCATTGTTCATAGAAAAAGATTGTGAAGAAAATAGTGCGGTATTATTTGAAGATATATTAATTCACGGACGAAATGCTGATTTTTGGATTCATACAGGAACGGCCAGCACGTATAATGAAATAGAAGCGAGTTTTATTTATGCAAAAGAAATAAAAGCGTTTAGAACGCAGAAATGCTTTAATAATAATGCTCGAGTTGCGCCAAATCAAGCCAATGATTTTTGGGAACGTGGTCCTGTAAGACCCGATTTGATTATGCAAGACTTGATTCAAATCTATACAGATACAAACTTTACAAAAGGCTATTTTTATAAGAGGATTGTTGAGTAGTTTTAAAAATATAGATTTCTCACTACGCTCGAAATGACATTTTTTCTTATAGGTGGGAGAGGAAAAGAACAAAGAATTTTTTGCGCTTATTACAAGTCACACATTACTAATCTAACGTCTAAAATCTATAATCTCTTTATCTAACAACCACCTTCACTTCTCTCTGAAAATCTTTTGTAACAATATTCACGATATAAACTCCAGACATTTCAGCTTTCCAATCTAACGTAATTATATTTTGGTTGGATTCAAATGCTTTTTGATAAATTAATTTACCATCAATTGAATTGATTTGAATGTCCATATTTCCTATATACTTAGAGTTAATCGTCAATTTATCATTTTGATTAAGTAGTTGAGGACTCACAAACAAAGCAAATTTTTCACTTTCTTGAATAGCGCTAGATTTGAATTTGGCTGTATATGTACCTGACTCACAATTATTGGCATCAGCTACTATTAAATCTACCGATTCCCCTGGATTGCCTGTTATGGATTTATTATTAGGCTTGCCATTCTTCCATATATAAGTATAAGGCGCTTTGCCACCTGTTACGTTAGCAGTAATGGTATTGCCTGTTTGGGTAAACGTAGTTAGAATTTCTTTAGCGGCTAATATTTGAAAATAAGAGCGAACAATATCCGTAGATGAAAATTTCACATCAACAAAATAACTTTCTGGAGTTAAATTTAAAAACGGTAAAGGTAAAATAGTGGTTCCGTTCAATTTGTATTCAGCTACATTGCCTGTATTCGTATTAAGAGATAATTCGCCGTCATTCAAACTATAGCATGACTCATCTTTAACATTAAAAACAATGCTATTGGCTGAAACTCTAAAGTTTTGCATAGAAATACCATTGGTAGTACATGTAAATACTTTATTTATAGGTGTCATTTCCCAATAGTAATAATTATTATCGGTAGCTGTAAAAATACTTTCAGGCACTAAAAATGAGGTATCTGAAATGATAGTATCAACTCTAACCGTCGAAGGTGTAATATTAAATGAATTATTCAATACCGCAGTTCCTTTTGCAATAACGATATGATATTTTGTAGCATTTTCAACTTTATTAAATCTGATATACAACCCCTTTCTTGACGTACGCATGGTATGCGTTTTTGGCTCAAAAAAAGTAACCGCTGACATAGCAGAGATATTGGGCTGAGGCAATAATAATAGGTCTCTTCTATCTCTAAATGTTATCATAGCTTCATTCATGTGTGCTATTTGATTATCCGAAAACTTAGACTGACAATTATCAGCCGAATAGCTCATATAGTTATCCGACTTTAGTGTAAATATTTTTCCATTGGGATCGGTAAATTGTTTTGTATTGGGACAAGCCCATCTTTGTGACACATAGTCTGGATCAGTATCGCAGAACATATCTCCAGCGGTTTCACAATTAGCTAAAGTCCCTAATTTATCTACATTTTCTCTTCTTGAAGGAAAATTAAGAACTGGGGAAGTTCTAGAAACATAGGTTTTTCCTTCCCATCCATAAAACGTGTGTGGTAAATCTAACCAATGTCCCATTTCATGTGCCAAAGTAGTACTTGTGGGTTGTGTACAAGTATAATTACCAAAAGAAGCTGCTAAATATATAGAAGATCTACTGGTAGGACTTCCACCTAGAGGTCTGTATGTATAGCCACAATTGCCAGGCAAAGGTTGATTGACAAGATAAACATTACAATGATTAAGCGTATTAAACATATTTGACATCGCTAGCGATTCATTATCCGTATCCAAATTGAAATAATTATCCGAATTGATATAACTAAAAGTATCTAACGTAAATTGAATATTGGTATTGGCATAACGTTGATTGAGTTCACAATGCATTTTATACAAATAAGTCAGCGGAAATCCTCCTGTACCGCTTAATTGTCTAACAATATGATAATGAATAGGAATATAAACTACCGCTCTAGGTCTAATATAGCCCGATTTCAAATATTTTCTACCTCCACGTTGTTCCCATTCTTCTAACCAATTTTCATTTTCAGGCGTACCACAATTTTGTGAATAGATATTCGATACAAAAGCACTTATTATTAGTATTAATAAAACCTTATTCATATTTAATTCTTCAATTTTAAGAATAACAAAAATAGAAATTTTAATTTTTATCTAAAAGTTTTTTATCTTTTAGTAAAAAAAGTGAAAAGGAATCAAACATTTTTTTTGATTACTTTTTTATATCTTTAAGCGAAACAGGTTGTTTGAATTCAATAGGAATTTGTTTCTTAAACATAAACGCACCAGCTACAACAGCACCTTTTACACGAATATCAATACTATTTCCCATAGCGATGCCTATAATATTACCGATTCCACCTAATACATCCATCGTTTTTAATGTAACTGAAATAGGAATTGAAAATTCACTGGTACTAGACACATTCGTCTTTGTATTATCCGGATTTTGAACCACACCTATTTTTTTATCATTGGCATAAACTTCCAAATTCAAATCTTGCAAATGAATACCTCCATATTTATTGGGATTGTAAAAAATAACTTGATTGGACAAAGTAACTTCTGATGGAGTAATAGCATTGACTTTCCATGTTTCCAATCGTCTGAATTCTGGAGAAGTAAATTTGCAGGAAGCAAAAAAGCTGAGTATACAGCCTATCATGAATATTTTAACATACATTTTTTAAGAAAATTAAAAACAAAATTAAAAGAATTAGGAAAAGAATCATTGAAAAATCCTTTTTTTTAGAATTATTAACAGGTTTTGATTTCTTATGAGTCGTGAGATTTCTATGTTTTTTGATTTTTTCTTTATAGATTTTATCCGCTTCAAATATTCTGCTATACCGATTTTTCAAATCATATTCATCCGAAAAATCATGGACAAGTGACGCTAAAAGATGTTGATACGCTTTTTTTAATTGTATAAAATCTTGACTAGCATTCTTATTGTTTTTATCAGGGTGTAATGCCAAAACTTGCTTTCTATACGCCTTTTTGATTACTTTTAGATCATAAGTTTCATCTATTTTTAGGATTCTAAAACTCTCTTGAATAGTCATATTTTTTTAAAATTCGCCTGCGCCTTGTCTTATAATTTCGGGTTCTCCAGAGGTTAAATCCACTATAGTTGTTGGGATTTCACCACAAATACCTCCATCCAATATCAAATCGACTTTTCCTTCGTACAAATCAAAAATTTCGTCGGCGGTTGTAGCATATGGACTTTCTTTGTCTATTTGTATACTCGCCGAAAATATAGGGGATTCATATTTTTTAATCAATTGATGTACCAAATGCGTATTTGGAATTCTAAAACCAATGGTCTTTTTGGAATAATGAAAAAAACGAGACGCTTCTTTGCTAGCAGGTAAAATAAAGGTATATGGCCCAGGCAAATGCGATTTTAAGGTTTTAAATTCACTATTGCTCAATTGTTTGGCAAATTCGCTCAAATGGCTAAAATCGGCACAAATAATCGAAAATTGGGCTTTTTCGGGCTTTACATCCTTGAGTCTACAAAGGCGTTCGTATGCTTTTTTACTTCTAATATCACAGCCCA
>JBIILY010000086.1:0-5679 GCA_044338225.1 Chitinophagales bacterium | reverse complement strand
ACGATAGCTACTAATGTAATGGTTGTGAGCATATAAAGTAGATAGCGCTTATTTTCTTTAAAACTATAGCGCATCAATCGATTGACAAATGCGAAAACCGATTTATTATCTTCAAATTTTTGATCTTGACGGGTCATATTCTTCCTTTATTTCTTTATAATATACTTTTTATATAGTCGCTTTTTGAAACAACTTCCTGCGGTGTTCCAAAGGTTTCTATGGTGCCATTTTCCGAAATCACGACCACTTTATCGGCATGATACATCGTTTCTAGTCTATGTGTAATGAAAAAACAGGTTTTGTCCTTGAGCAATTCTAGGATATTTGCCATAACCCATTTTTCGGTATTTTTATCCAATGCCGAGGTGAAATCATCTAAAATTAAAATATCACAAGGCTTGGTTAAAGTTCTAGCCAAAGACAAACGCTGTTTTTGTCCACCCGAAAGGCTAACGCCCTTCTCTCCTACTTCCGTTTCCAGTTCATCGGGAAATATTTCTATAATATTTCTAAAACCCGATACATGGAGCAAATGCCTCAATTCCGATTCATCTCTACTTTCATTGGCGTAGCGAAGATTATTTTTGATATCCATAGAAAATAAATACGGTTGCTGGGTTACAAAGCCAATTTTGCTTCGCAAATACTGCTGGTGTATATCTTCCAGAGGCGTCTCTCCTATTCGGATTCGTCCTTTTGTAGGCTCGTAGAGGCGCAATAACAATTTCATTAAAGTAGATTTGCCACTCCCCGATGTCCCCATCAACGCTATTTTTTCGCCTTGTTGCACGTCAAAATGAATTTGATTCAAAATCATTTTGCTATCTTTTGAATATGTGAAATCAATATTTTCAAAATAAATCGTTTCATGAATCGATACGTCTTTTCGCCCTTTTAAAATTTCTTTGGGTTCAATGAAAATCTCTTCAATTCGATCAACAGCTACAAAAGCCATACCCATTTGCCCCAAAACACGTCCTATCATTTTTAGCGGCCACGAAATCATGCCTGCATAGGAATAGCATGTAGCTAACTCAGAAACACGCATTTCGCCCATATAGACAAAATAGCCTCCGATACAGATGATAAATAAGGTTTGAGTAAGAGATAAAAAGTCCATCGTAGGCCAATAAAACGTATGCAACAACGCATTTTTCATGCCTGCTTGATATTTTCGTTGATTTTGTACTTCAAATTTTTTAATTTCAAAATCTTGTTTCCAATAAGCCTGAATAGTTTTGAGTCCATTGAGATTTTCTTGAACAATATTGGTGAGTTTGTCCGCTTCTTCTTCATGTTCTTCCCAAACTTTGCTTTCATATTTGAAAAATAAAATTGAAATAGTGAGTATAATGGGCGAAAGCACCAAGCTCAATAATGCAAATTTCCAATGAATTACAAAAAGCATAATGATAGCAAAAGAAGCTGTTACGATTAATCTAAAAAGTTCTACCGATTGATTGGATAGAAAGTTTTTGATGGTTTCCATATCACCGCTGCTTCGTTGAATAAGCTCGCCTTTGTTGATTTTTTCAAAAGCACCTACAGGCAATCGTTGAATATGGTGAAATAAATCGGTTCGCAGTTTATACATAGCTTGCTCCGATGCTTTTATTGAAATGGATTTGCTCAATAATCCCAGCGTACTTCGCATAGCCGCTAGGCATATAAATATAAGACCCAATGCAAGGATTTTGCTTTGAATAGTAGCGGTATTTAACACAGAAAGTAACTGTTGTATGGTGCTGAGGAAGCGGTCCGAAGCATTGATTTTCCCATATTGTAATATTTCAATGGTCGCTTGCAAAATCTTGGGTTCCAAGGTTCTAATAATTATATTGAATAGCAAGAGCAAAAGCGCTATGCCAAATGGCAAAAGCCAAGGTTTGATTAATTTGTATATTTTCTTCATTTTCAATTTTTAATTCATTCAAAAAAAAAGCCACTGTGCGATACAGTGGCCATTATTTATTGAAAAACAATAATAGTTTAACTGTATCTATTCGGAAATTTTCCGTAGTATTTTGACCAAATATTGTTTCTTAAAATCATGTTTTTTATAAATTTTGAATGCAAATATATATCTTTTTTTCTAAATCCAAATTCATTTTGTAGCAGCATACAACGCTACATTGATTGGTTTATCATTAATAATATAATAATTTTTCATCAAAGCTTCTTTTTCCATTCCCGCTTTTTCCATGACCCTACCCGATCCTGGATTGTATTCAAAATGAATGGCTTGAACACGATTTAAATCCTTTTCGTATAATCCAAAATGAATAACTTGTTTCAACGCTTCGGTCATATAGCCTTTGTTTCTATATTCTTTTCCCATCCAATAGCCTATTGTCGCTTTTCGATGTTTCCAGTCTATATAATCTATGGAAATAACGCCTATTAGTATATCCGTTTCCGCTTCGCAAATCCCAAAATGTGCTGCTTTGTTCTCTTCTACCGAGGTTTTAACTTTATGTATAAAATACTCTGCATCGGTTATTTTATAGGGAAATGGAATATTACCGCCCGTATTTTTTGAAATTTCAGGGTCTTGACATAATTCAAATATCCTTTGAGTATCACTTGAGTTAATAGTTCTTAATTTTATCATTTTCAAAAATTTATATTTACTTTATTTTTCGTGCCATGAGGATGCCATCGCGCAATGGAACGATAGAAGTTATATAATCAAGATCTTCAAAAACCATTTTATTAGTATCTAAAATGGCTTGTGTATCTTTATTGGGATTTTCTTGAACTACTTTCCCATGCCACAATACATTATCTATCAATAAAATGCCTTCTTTTTTTAATTTTAATTTTAATTTTTGAGCATAATGAGGATAATTTCTTTTATCGGCATCAATAAATACAACGTCTAAGGAATGATCTTCTATTGAATCGATCATTTGCATAGCATCTCCCAATCGATAATCAATTCTATGCTCAAGTCCGCTTTTAGCGATATATTCTCGCACCAAAGGTTCCAATTCTTCATTGATATCCATGGTGATTAATTTTGCATCTTCATCCATAGCCAAAGCCATTGAAATAGCGGAATAGCCTGTAAAAGTACCAATTTCTAGTGCTAATTTTGGTTTCAAAGCTCCAAAAAAGATATTGAGAAAAGCGCCTTGCTCCTTCCCCGAAATCATATTGGGCAATAAAACTCTAAGATAAGTTTGACGTTCTAGATCCTCCAATTCTGGCGTCAAATGCCTAGAATGTGCACTTAAATACTCCTGAATATTTGGGTCAATGATGTCCATATTTGATATTTTCTATTGCAATATTACAAAAAAAATTATGAACTACAACTCAAAACGCTACTTCCCACTTTGTTTCGAGCCCATTCGGGCATTTTGCTATACCATTTTTCAAAATGAGGCATTTCGCTGTAAGGATTTTGTAATAAAACTTGCATTTCCTCAAGAAGGGAATAATCTTCTTTTTCGGCAGCTTCTATGGTCAATTGAAGCATATAATTTCTCAAAATATACTTAGGGTTAATCGTATTCATTTTCAATAGCCTATCCTCTTTCACTTCATGTAATAATTTTATTTCGTTGATATATTGTTCAAGCCATTGCATCCACTTGTTTATAGTAGAATCCGAGATTTCATTTTTGTAAAAAGCTATTGAAATAATCTCAAACGCATCATCTTTTGAAGTGTTTTCTTCAATTTTTGATAATTGTCTAAAAAATATAGTATAATCTATTTCTTCCAATTCCATATTTTGCAGCATTTCTTGAATTAAATCCACCGTTTTTGAGTTGAGATGTAACCCAATTTTATCAGCATACATTTGAAATAAATCTCTTTCAGAATTTTCTTTTAAATTATTTAAAATCAAATAAATAGGTTCTTCTTCTTGAATTAATGGATAAAGTGCATTGGCTAGTTGAACCAAGTTCCACACACCTATATTGAGTTGATTGTCAAATCGATATCGTCTACCGTTGAAATCAGTGGTATTGGGCGTATAATTGGGGCTATAAAAATCCAAGAAGCCAAAAGGTCCATAGTCTATAGTTTCGCCCAAAATAGACATATTATCCGTATTCATTACGCCATGCACAAAACCTATACGTTGCCAATGAGTGATCATTTGCATGGTTTTTATAGCAACTTCTTTGAAAAATTGAAGATAAACCGATTTTGATGGAGCGCCTAAATGTGGATAGTATTCAGAGATTACAAAATCGGTTAACAGTTGCAAACGCTCGGTATCGCCTCTACTCGCAAAAATTTCAAAATTTCCAAAACGAATAAAACTTTTGGCTACACGACATACAATAGCGCCTTTTTCTAATCGAGGATTTCCATTGTATAGCATATCTCGCATCACATCATCTCCCGTAAGGCTCAATGTTAAGGCTCTTGTAGTAGGAATATTGAGGTGAAACATCGCTTCGCTACACAAAAATTCGCGTATAGACGAACGTAAAACGGCAAAACCATCTGCATTTCGAGAATAAGGCGTGGGGCCTGCTCCCTTTAATTGAAGCGTCCAGGCATGGTTTTTATGTATAATATCAAATAAATTTATAGCGCGTCCATCGCCCAATTGTCCAGCCCAATTGCCAAATTGATGCCCACCATAGCATAAGGCATAAGGCATTGTAGGCTTCAAAACGGTTTTGCCTGTTATGATTTCTAAAAAATCATTTGAAATAATATCTTCGTCTGAAATGCCCAATAAATCGGTTACTTCTTTTGAATACGCTATTAGTTTGGGATGGGAAGGCTTTCGAGGATTGACAAAACTATAGCACGCTTCAAAAACCTGACGACTCATTGGACTATCAATTGCATCGGCGGGCAACTTATCTATTAATAAGGATTTCCTAAAATTAAAATTCATACCTTTAATAACACAAAAATAGATTAGAAAGTTTTTTTGAATAAAATTATTGAAATATTTTATCTTTGATTATTCTTCAACCCTTTAAATACTTGTATTCCATGAAGAATAATTATAAAACATATCTATTTGTCGAGTGTATTTTATTGATAACCAATATCAATGCTCAGCAAAATCAAGCAATCTCGTTTATTCAAAATAACAAAACCATCAAAATTAGTACTTTTAAAGAAGTGATAAGTTTAGACAAAAACCCTTTTTTGTTTCGTTTCTTTTCTTTTCTTTTGCAAGGCTTATGATACAAAACAAGATAATATTTTATGCAACTCAAATAGCGGTTTTGGACAATGATGTTGTATTTAATCAAGTTAAATAGTAGATTCTTCTGCAAAATATCCATTTTTTGAGGCAGACACAGGTATGGCGCCCAATGAATCGAGATTTTTATGATTCATTATTTATCAATTATGAAGCCCAACATTATATTTATTATGAAAATAAATCCGACAAAAGAGCTCAATTCATTTCAAAAAAAGAATTCTTAGAATTAGAATGGCAGATTAAAAAAGCTTTTATTAATAAAAATATCCTTTTTCAATAAGCTAAAATCCAATGATTTACAACGTGTTTTAAAAAAATATTATCAAATATCTTGACATGTTAAATAAAAAAGTATTATCTTTGCAGATATATCGCGAGGTAGAGCAGCTGGTAGCTCGTCGGGCTCATAACCCGAAGGTCGTTGGTTCGAGTCCAGCCCTCGCTACTAAAGTTTAGCCAAACGAAATTCGTTTGGCTTTTTTTTTATTTTA
>JBIILY010000085.1:0-5703 GCA_044338225.1 Chitinophagales bacterium | reverse complement strand
AGAGAATATCCTTATGAATGTAGCGAGCAGCTGTTTAGCCGTTTATACGGAAATGCGATTTCGACAGCCGTATTGAATCAATCTCCGAAGATTAAAAAAGTATTTGACGACTGGAATCAGAAGGGATTGCAAATATCTAACCTAGAGAAAAATCAAGAATTAAAAGCCTTGCTTCTCGAGGAAACGCCTTGGCTTCGTGGAGCACAATCAGAAACAGAGCAAATGCAACGCATTGCGTTATTTTTTGACCTCAATATGATGCGTCAAGAATTACACCAAGCTAAAGAAAAATTAGTCAAACGCCAGCAATCCAACGGTGCTTTTGCGTGGTTTGAAGGTGGACGCGAGGATGTTTATATCACAAATCATATCATAGGAGGATTTGGTAAATTACAAAAAATGTTAGGCACCAATTCAGTCAATCTTTTAGGAGATGATATTCAATCTTTGGTTACCAAAGCTATTGCTTACAGCGATGCATCGATGTTGTCAGAATGGAATCGCATCAAGAAAAAAGACCGACCGACAATGTATTATTCGATGCTACACTATTTTTATGTGCGAAGTTTTTGGAAAGTAAACAACCCAATGCCTGCATCCTATCGATCTATTCAAAATGAAGTTTTCAATGAAATGTTGCTGGAAGAATCTAAATCAGGCTTGAGCTACCGAGCTATGCTTGCGCTCACACTCAACCGATTTGGAAGAACGAAAGAAGCTTCTAAAATTGTACACGCCATAAATGAGCGAAGTGTAGAGAGTGATGAAATGGGGAAATACTGGAAAGACAACGTTTCGGGATGGTATTGGTATCAAGCACCTATCGAGACGCAAACGATGTTGATAGAAGCCTATGATGAAATAACAAAAGATGAAATAAGTGTGGAAGCGATGAAAGTTTGGCTCATTAAAAACAAACAAAACAATAGCTGGTCGAGCACCAAAGCGACCACAGAAGCGGTGTATGCGCTCTTTTCATTAGGAAAAAGTTGGCTTAATGCCGAGGAAGGCATAACGGTAAAAGCGGGAAATGAAGTCGTTTATCCTCCTAAAAATGCCAACGAACCAAGTGAAATCAACGTGTCTGGATATTACAAGAAAAGCTGGAAGGGTGCGGATATTCAACCGTCGCTTGCTACGATAGACGTTGAGAAAAAAAGTCCAGGCGTGATGTATGGAGGCGTTTTTTGGCAGTATTTTGAACAGTTAGGCAAAATTACGCCTGCACAAACCAACCTAAAAAT
Source organism: Chitinophagales bacterium (assembly GCA_044338225.1). Lineage (GTDB taxonomy): Bacteria > Bacteroidota > Bacteroidia > Chitinophagales > JADJOU01 > CHPMRC01. Next base: position 4,459 of record JBIILY010000085.1, on the reverse strand, counting down.
AAAAAAAGAACTTTACCTAAAAACCAACACGGATAAAGGCGTTCAGCTACAACCTATTACGGAATCTACACCTATAAAAGTGGGCGATCTTGTAACGGTACGTTGTGTTCTTCAGACGGATCGAACGCTCAGCTATATTCACCTAAAAGATATGCGTGCCAGTGGTTTTGAACCCGTGAATGTATTTTCGAGTTATAAATGGAAAGATGGACTTGGATATTACGAGAGTACGCGAGATGCTTCCACCAATTTTTTCATTAGTTATATGCAACCTGGCGTTTATGTTTTTGAATACGATGTCAAAGCCAATAATGCCGGTACATTTTCCAATGGCATCACCACCATTCAGAATATGTATGCACCCGAATTTTCGGCACATACGCAAGGGATAAAAGTTCAGATTCAACGGTAAAATATTTCTATAAAAATTGCGTTTGATATAAAAAAGCTATGAAATATTTATTAGTAAGCGGACTATGTTTATTCTTTTCATTTTCTGTTCAATGTCAAGATTTAAAAAAGATAATAAAAAGAAATTGTAATCGAAACGTATCTGAAGTCTATCAAGTGAGACTTTCAGACGATTCTACAAAAGAAGGTTTATACCAGCAATTTTTCTGTTTTATTTCGAATAATATTAAAGACTATGTATTTGATGCGGAAGCCCAACAAGAGCTTGTAAGTGAAATGGGTTATTATAAAAATGGTCAAAAAGATAGCTTTTGGATAAAAAAAGCAATGCCAGGAGTAATTGATGAACAAGGATTTTTTATAGATGGAAAGAAAACGGGAATTTGGAAAAAAGTAAAAAAGGTAAAGGGTGGCTACGTCCATGAATTTTATGATTATACCAATAAAACATTATTAGAGCCAGAAGTTATCGTTAAATTGGCGTATCCGAGTTATGCAAGTGTTAATGAAATGCACGAAGAGGTTGTTTTGTCATTTAATGTAAAAAGAGACTGTACGATTGAAAACTTGAAGGTGATTAAATCCAAAGGAGGATGTGATGAAGAGGCAAAAAGAAAAATTTCTCATCTTTATGAACTTAATAAAAAGTATCGTTGTATGTGTGAGGAAAAATCAACTATAGAGAAAGTAGTATTTAATTTGGAGTAAGCTGACCCCCAAAAAGTTAAAAATCCCTAAATTTTTTGCCATAAGACAATTTAACATTATTTTTGTAAATAAATTGAAAAAATGCAAAGTATAGAAGAAGTTAGCCTTGAATACGAAAAGAAAATAAAAAAAACAGCAGATGTTTTTGAGAAAATAAAATTGTATAAAGAATATAGAAATGCTATTTTTTTGAACAATCCTCAGAAAGCCTCTCAATTAGTGGAAATGGCATATCAGCTTGCTATAGAATCAAAAAACGACAAGGAAATAAACGACATGCTAAGCATGAAAGGACTTACGTATGTACAAGAACAAAAATATGATCAAGCGTTAACTAGTTTTGTACAAGCAAAAAATTATTATTTTCAAAATAATCACAACAAAGAATATTGTAGATCTTTGGGAAATATTGCCAATTTGTTTTTTTATCTAGGAGCGTTTAACCAAGCGGTAAGCTTGTACAAGGAGCTATATACAAAATTGACCGAACCCAATGATGAAGAGCTCCGATATATTACGTTGAATAATTTGATTATAATGTACCAAAATAATTTTGAATTTTATGAGAGTAGTGAAAGTCAAATTTTAAGTATATTAAAGAATCTGGAGACTCAAGGAAAGCAAAAAACGCACCTTTATCATATTTGTTACTCAAATTTAGCAAACTGTTTTAGACTCAAAAAAGAATATCATAAGGCGATAGAAATTACAAACAAAGCGATATCTATGGCCAAAGAAAATGATTTGATTAGATTGGTTTATGAGTTTAATTGTCAGTTGGGTTCTATTTATTTAGAGATAAAGGATGAAGAAAAAATGCAATTATATTTGGAAAGAGCCAAAGAAATTTCAAGATCGGTAGAAAACGCAAAGTATGAAAATCCAGCTATTTATGAACAATTATATTTGGTTTATAAAAAAAGAGAGGATTATAAAAAATCACTTGAAAATTTGGAGCATTTTCAAAGACTTCAATTAGAGAAGACACAATCCATGATTAATATCAAGATTGCATTGGAAAAATTGGAATTGGGCAAAGACCTTGAGAAGCAATTTAATTTTGTAAAAGACCATTTAAAAAATAATTTCTTCAACATGGATCGTGTTATTTTTGAAGAAAATGTGCGTGGACAAACGGTCAAAATTTATATTGATAACATTATCAATATTGTAGCGGCCAATAAATTTGTGAAAATAATATTGTCTGATAATAAAAGTTTGATGATTAAAAAGTCTTTTAAAGAAATGATAGAAACGATAGAGGAACGATTTAAAAATAATCACCTCATGTTTGCTACGAGTATTCGAAAAGAAGTTGTGAACTTGTATTGGCTTTCAAAATTTGAAAAAAGCAATAAGAAAATATACCTAAATGTAATTGGAGAAGAGTACCGTTTTGACGTAGCTCGAAGACAAATGCCAAGTTTAATCAAGTTTTTATCTGAAGTAGAATAAAAAGATACCACTCAGTCTGTATTTTTTGCCACTCGGTCTTTTTTAAGCTTTTTTATCTTAAAAAAGCTTTTTCTTTGCACAAGAATTAAAAAAAATGGTGATGAATATAGAAAATCAAGAAAGGGATTCAAAAAATTATTTTTTGATTGAGGAAAAAAGCGAGAAAAACCAAAGTTTTATTGGAAGAATATGTTTGTTTTATAAAACAAACATTGTTTATAAAACAAAAAGATATTATAGAAGGATAAAGAGCACCATGGATGAACCCATCTTTCCATTTTAAGCCAGAGTTAAAAATATTACTAAGAAGATAAATAATGTTTTTATCAAAAAAAATGCACTCCAAGAGGAGTGCATTTTTGTTATTTGAAAGACAACTGATTTTTACATCATGCCGCCCATTCCTCCGCCTGGCATTGGAGGCATAGAAGGTTCGTCTTTTGGTTTTTCGGTAATTACCGCTTCTGTAGTCAATAACATTGCTGCAATAGATGCCGCATTTTCAAGAGCTACTCTCGCTACTTTAGCTGGATCTATAATTCCTGCGGCCAACATATTTTCATATCGATCTTCACGAGCATTGTATCCAAAGTCGCCAGAACCTTCCATTACTTTATTTACTACTACAGAGCCTTCTACACCTGCGTTTTCGCATATTTGACGCAAAGGCGCTTGAATAGCTTTTTTAATAATTTCAATTCCTGTTTGTTGGTCGTCGTTAGCACCTTTTAGTTCATTGAGGCTAGCAAGTGCGCGAATATATCCAACGCCACCACCAGGGATTACACCTTCTTCTACCGCTGCTTTTGTAGCTGCAAGTGCATCATCAACACGATCTTTTTTCTCTTTCATTTCTACCTCTGTAGCTGCTCCTACATAAAGTACCGCAACACCACCGCTCAACTTCGCTAATCTTTCTTGTAATTTTTCTTTATCATAATCACTTGTACTAGATTCGACTTGAGTTTTAATTTGTGCTACTCTTGCTTGAATATCTTCGGATCTTCCAGCACCATTTACAATAGTTGTATTGTCTTTGTCAATAGTGATCTTTTCGGCAGATCCTAGCATGCTTAAGTCCGTAGACTCTAAAGTAAAGCCTCTTTCTTCATTGATTAAAGTACCACCTGTAAGAATTGCAATATCTTCAAGCATCGCTTTTCTTCTATCTCCAAATCCTGGTGCTTTAACTGCAGCTACCTTTAAAGTACCTCTCAATCTATTAAGAACCAATGTCGTCAAAGCTTCGCCTTCCAAATCCTCAGCAATGATTAACAAAGGACGTCCTGTTTGAACGGTTTTTTCCAAAATTGGCAATAGATCTTTCATGGTACTGATTTTTTTATCGGTAATCAATACATAAGGATTGTCAAGATCTGCCTCCATTTTTTCGCCATTTGTAACGAAGTATGGAGAAATATATCCTCTGTCAAATTGCATTCCTTCTACAATTTTAACTTCTGTTTCCGTTCCTTTAGCTTCTTCTACGGTAATAACGCCTTCTTTTTTAACTTTTTCCATAGCGTTTGCTATCAAACCACCAATTTCAGAATCGTTGTTTGCAGAAATAGTAGCAATTTGTTTGATTTTCTCAAAATCATCGCCTACCATTTGGCTTGTTTCTTTGATTCGGCTTACAACTTTAGCTACAGCTAAATCAATTCCTCTTTTAATATCCATTGGGTTTGCACCGCTTACAAGTGCTTTCAAACCTGGGCCTACAATTGCTTGTGCCAATACAGTAGCGGTTGTAGTACCATCTCCTGCTTGATCATTGGTTTTTGAGGCAACTTCTTTTACCATTTGAGCTCCTAAATTCTCAACGGCATCTTCCAATTCAATTTCTTTAGCTACTGTTACACCATCTTTTGTAATGTGTGGCGCA
>JBIILY010000084.1:0-5725 GCA_044338225.1 Chitinophagales bacterium | reverse complement strand
TTCATTGAAAGAATACCGCCACCACGTTTTTCCATATTGGCTGTAAGCTCCTTGGTATTGGCTAATAAAGATACTTTATTTTTATCAAAATATGTTTTTATTTTTTCATTATTTCCATAAAAAAAGAAGTGAATTTGCCCTACTTTTCTGTTATCGATCACTTTTGTTTTGATACCGCCGCGTTCCATCCAAAACTTGGCTGCATTGGAAAGTGCTGCTACCACACTGCTTTCCTCTGTCACCATAGGTACGCAATAATCCTTTCCATTTATTAAAAAATTAGGTGCTACACCAAAAGGCAAATGGAAATTAGTCAAAGTATTTTCGCTAAACCCTTCAAATTGTTTTTGAGCTTCAATATTGTCATACCAATAGCCCGCAAAATTTTGCAAAACCTCTACAGGGCTTTCATACAAAAAGTTTTTTGCCAGCCATGAAATCTTGTCATATTTACTTAATTTGGAAAAACTAGATACTTTTTTCATTTTTTCGATTAACAATGGCAAAGATAAATTATTTTTGCGACATTTACATAGGTTTTGTATAATTTTTTCACTTTTTCACAATTTAATATACAAAAAAATGGACATAAAAGAAGTTCGGTTGGATAAATATCTTTGGGCTATAAGACTTTGTAAGACACGATCGCTTGCTAGCGAGCTTATAGAAGGAGGCAAAGTGAAAGTGGATGGCAATGCTACGAAGCCTTCCAAAAAGGTGAAAATTGGAGAAATTTATCGTGTACACAAAGATGAAATTATCAAAGAAATTAAAGTGATAAAATTGCTGGATAAGCGATTGTCGGCTAGTCTTGTCGTAGATTTTTATGAGGAAATTTCGAGCGAGAATCTCAATGAAAGTAAAAAACAGCAATCGGCATTTTTCTTTTCCAAAATTGATAGAGAAAAAGGTGCTGGACGTCCTACCAAAAAAGAAAGAAGGGAAATCGATAGATTTGGCGAATAATACTCGTTTTCTTAAAAAAAAATAGCTTGTATTTGAAATAAAAAAAATATCTTTGCGCCTACAAAGAATAAGTAAAGCCCTGGTGGAGAAATTGGTAGACTTGCCATCTTGAGGGGGTGGTTCTCGTAAGGGAGTGCTGGTTCGAATCCAGTCCAGGGCACTTTTCATTTATAGTTCAACGATACACAATTCATGACGCACATTCATTTTATTTCTCCAAATAAACGCAATGATTTGATTTCCAAAAGAAATGGAGAGCAAAAAATAGGGGAGTGTATTCGCTTTGCATCGGATTTGAATTGGGATTCTGAAATAGAATACGTTATTTTGGGCGTGCCAGAAGATATTGGGGTGCGTGCAAATTATGGAAATAAAGGCGCGGAGAATGCTTTTGATGCATTTTTGATGCGTTTTTTGAATATGCAGGCCAATCAATATATAGAATTAAGCAAAGTATTGATTTTGGGAGCTTTAGATATTGAGGATTTGAAAGTTAATGTTGTTCAAAGTTCAGACATTAATACACTTCGGGAAAAAGTGGAAATTATAGATGCCCGTCTTTCTGAGTTAATTGCTTTGATTCAATCCAAAAATGCCAAACCTATCGTCATTGGTGGTGGACACAATAATTCGTATGGTATCATTAAAGGACTGGGACAAAAAAGTCCTATAGAAGTATTAAATATAGATCCTCATTTAGATTACAGAATATGCGAAGGACGCCATAGTGGCAATGGATTTCGATATGCAAAAGAGGCTGGATTTTTGAGTAAATACAGCGTTTTTGGATTTCATCAAAACTATAATAATCAAACCATGTTTGACGATATGCAAGAAGAAAAATCTTTTTGCCTGACGAGTTTTGAATCTATACTATTTAAACATACCCTGGAAGAAGCCATTTCAAAGCATTTTGAATTTCATGCTTCTAAAATAGGTGTAGAATTGGATTTGGATAGTGTCAAAGATATGCCTACATCGGCTTATACCCCTAGCGGATTTAGCGAAGAAGACATCAGAAAACTTTTATATAAAACCAGAAAAGAAAAAGACGTTTTGTATTATCATTTTGCAGAAGGAGCGCCTTTGGATCCTATCCAAAATAGTAAAGTTGGAAAATTTTTGGCCTATTTAGTCGCGGATATTTTATCAATAAATAATTGAAAATTCATGAGTATCATTTTAGCTATAGAAAGTTCGTGCGATGACACATCCGCAGCCATTATCAAAGATGGAGTGGTATGTTCTAATATTGTGTATACACAAAAAATCCATGAAGAATTTGGTGGTGTCGTACCCGAATTAGCGTCTAGAAATCATGAAAAAAATATAGTAGTAACTGTAGAGAAAGCCATTGTAGCCGCAGGAGTTTCTATTCAAGATATTGAGGCTGTAGCATTTACAAGAGGTCCTGGATTGATTGGTTCGCTTTTAGTGGGTGTTTGTTTTGCCAAATCATTTGCATTGGCTCACAATTTACCTTTAATTGAAGTCAATCACATGCAAGCTCATGTTTTGAGTCCATTTATTGAAAATAGAGATATTGAATTTCCCTTAATTTGTATGGTGGTATCGGGTGGACATACTCAATTGGTCTATATGAAGGATTATTTGGATATGGAAATTATTGGAAGTACCATAGATGACGCTGCGGGAGAGGCCTTTGACAAGGCGGCAAAGATGCTGGGACTCGATTATCCCGGAGGTCCCTTGGTAGATAAATGGGCAAAAGAAGGAAATCCGTTAGCTTTTACGTTTGCTAAACCTAGAATGGACGCATTTAATTATAGTTTTAGTGGTATAAAAACATCTATTTTGTACTTTTTACAAAAACAAAAACAACAAAATCCAAATTTTATTCAAGAAAATTTAGCCGATTTATGTGCTTCTATACAGCATGCAATTGTAGAGATATTAATATATAAATTAAAATTGTCTATTAAAGAGTACAATGTGAAGTCGGTTAGTCTTGCAGGTGGTGTTTCGGCGAATAGCGAATTGCGAAAAAGATTCGTAGAGACGGTAACTTCAATGCAAGCAAAAGCTTATGTGCCAGCCTTTCAATATTGTACGGATAATGCGGGCATGATAGCCGTTGCGGCTTATTTTAAATATAAAAAAGGATTGTTTTCCACACAAAGTGTAGAACCTTTGGTTAAAAACTACGCTATTTGATAATATTTGCACTATTTTTGTATTATATAATTATTATTTATACTAAATTTTAATAAATTGAAAACGTTAAATCGAGTGTTATTACTTCTAATTTTATTGGTGTCACTTACATCTTTTAAAATATTAGACAATAATAATATTGTTCGTGTTTCTCCAATGCCTATCAAAACCACTGCTAATGTTTCTTGTGACTACGCTATTCAAAAAATAGAAGTTTATAATTTATTGGGTATACAAGTGATTAATAATATCTCAGAAGGAGTTGTTGATTTTTCAAATTTGCCAAGCGGGTATTATATTGTAAAAGTATATACAAATAAAGGAGAATTCGTAAAACGAGTTCAGAAAAACTAATAAAATATGGTTCCTTTTTTGAAGCGAATTACTTTTCCTGGTTTTGAACGCGTGCCAGCCTATAAAGTTTTTTCTATTGTATTAAAGGAGATTTTTTCACCCATATTAGTCCTGAGAGCCAAAGCTATTGCGTTTAGCTTTTTTCTGGCACTTTTTCCTACCATGATATTTCTATTCAGTCTATTGCCCTTTGTTCCAATAGATAATTTCACAAATGATATAATTGGCTATTTCAAAAATATTATGCCCAATAAGGAAATGGTAGAAATTTTTATTCCTATAATCAATGAGATATTGGAAAAACCTAGAGGCGGCGTATTGTCTATAGGCTTTTTCTTGATAATTTTCTTCATGAAAAATGGTGTCATTACGATGATGCAATCATTCAACGTACATTTTGATCAAAAAAATAAAATGATTTTAATAAAAAATCAAGTGAAATCCATTTTCTTGACGCTAATTATCTTATTTCTTTTTGTAGTTACAATTGTTTTACTTGTTTTGGGTAAATCGATTATGTCTTTTATCTTTGATTTCTTTGATTATGACGGTAATTTTTTAGTAATTTTAATCGATTTTTTGCGATATACCATCAGTATTACGCTTAATTATGTAGTGGTTTCATTATTGTATTATTTTGGGCCTTCGGTAAAAATTCAGAATAAGTATTTCACGCCTGGCGCTATTATTGCTACGGCATTAATTATATTTGTCTCAGTTTTATTTTCAAAATATATTGTGCATTTTGGAAATTATAACAAGCTTTACGGTTCATTTGGAACGGTAATGCTCACGTTGATTTGGCTTTATTGGAATAGCTTGGCTATTTTGATTGGATTTGAATTTAACCGAAGTATTTTTACGTTGAAATCCAAGAAAAGTAAGTCTTAATTAGTTTATCTTTTTATAAGTTTTGTGAAATTCGGAAACAGGAATATGATTCACAATACATGTTTTTACAACCCAACGATTTTTAGCATCATATTTATAGATATATTCCGATTGATAATAGGCAGATTTGAAGCCATTATTTTCATTTTTTATGGAGCCAATTCGTGATTCTGAAATCAATAAATTGAGAGCATTGTATTTGGAAATAATATGCGACGTTTGATTCATTTTGGGATTATATCGCATTTCTACAATGGTTTTTTCTTTATTGGAATCTAATTGATAGGAATAATAAAATACTTCTTCAAGTTCGTTGCTGGAGTTGTAAAATTCTTTTTTAATCAATTGATTTTGATTGTCATAGCTGTATTTAAACTTCATGTTCATCGCTTTGTTGACTTCGGTCTCCAAAAGATTTTGATGGTTATAAAAATATTCAAATATCGATGCAGATTGATTACTTGAGGAATAAATACGTTTTTTCACCAATTGATTTTGATTATTATAGGTGTTTTGCGATTTCGTTGATAAAAAATTGCCATTGTTTATTTCTGTAATTAAACGATTTTTTTCATCGTAAATTTCTTTAGTATCATAACCCGTTTCTCGTATCCATTCGCTGTTTATATTTTTATAATAAATAATAAATGCTTCTTCTTGAGCGCTTAAAAAAGAACTATAAAAACAGCATAAAAGTAGGAAGTATTTCATAGGATTGTGTTTAGTCTTTTAATAATTCCTCGTTTAATTTATCAATAAGTTTAAAAACAGTCGTTCGAGTATATTTATATTTAGGCATTTGCATGCCATCGCCCACATCTACCATTTCTCTTTCATCTAATTGTGCTTTTATATGAGGCTTTTGATTTGTAAGTTTTAATACAGTGACATAGGATGCTTCATAAATCAAATAATTTGAAGGAGTGAAAATGAGCGTCATTATACAATGTGCCCCTACATCCGTTCCCCATTGACTAAATCTATATTCACAATCTTGGAATTGATAAGCTAAAAAATTATGTTTTTTTGGTGTAAAGTCATAATCGTCATCTACTTTCTTCCCGTATTTTTGTAAATAATTGTTAACATGATCAGCATCCGTCATTCCATATTTTTGCCTATTATTTAGATACGATACAGGAGCTAAAACATTGATGGTTTGATAAGGAATTTCTTTTTTTATTTTTGTATAATAGGCTTCATTTTTCTTATTATCAAAAATATAATAGAAAAATAAGGTATCGTTTTTGACAATAATAGGATTTTCTTCTATGAGTTCACGCGTATAATATTTGTCGGTTTTTAATGAATAAATTTCATATTTATCATCAAAGATAAA
>JBIILY010000120.1:0-4839 GCA_044338225.1 Chitinophagales bacterium | reverse complement strand
GTATGTAGGGAAATACCCCAATCCACCCATACTCCAGTGAATGTCTTGAAGGGCTCCCTGCGCATCATTAGGCACATCGAGTCCTAGATATTCTTTGTAGCATTGGTTCCAATACGCCACCACATCTGATACCGCTAGGCTTCCTTCTATCAATTTTTTCTCCACTTCATAGCGAATCATAATATGATAATGGTAGGTAAGCTCATCGGACTCTGTACGAATCAATGACGGCGATACAAAATTAATTTCATTGAATAAATCTTCTACTGTAGCGTTAGCAAATTCCACGGGGAAATGCTTTTGCATCAAAGGAAAAATAGAGCTTATAAAGGCTCTTGAACGTCCAATATTATTTTCCCAAAAACGAGACTGGCTTTCGTGAATACCCAATGAAGTACTCGTACTTATAGGCAATCCCACATTGTCTTTGTTTAATCCCATTTCATACATGCCATGTCCCATTTCATGGATGCCACTCCAAATAGAACTCATCAGGTCATTTTCATTGATACGAGTAGTAATACGAATATCTGTAGGATGAAAATGCGTGCAAAATGGATGTGTAGATAAGTTGATTTTGTATAGATTCGCATCAAATTTTAGATGATTCAAAATATCGGCAACTAGCTCCATTTGCTTCGTACCATCAAATTTTTGATTCAAAAATTGAGTTGTTTGTGTTTGTTTGGCTTTTACACGCTCTATTAAAGGCTTCAAGCGTACTTTTACATCGGCAAATAATTTGTCCAAATCCGCCACATTGCTTCCCTCTTCGTATTGATTGAGCAAGGCATTGTATGGATGATTTTCATACCCCAGAATTTCACATTTTTCGCGCAAAAGAGCTACAATAGACTCAAGCGATTTTTCAAAAACTTTGAAATCCGATTTTTTGCGTGCTTCCACCCAAATGTTATGCGCCTCAGAAGTCAATTTAGCCTCTTTTTCTACAAATTCCTTTGTGAATTTAAGCATATCTTCTAAATCTTTTTTGACGATTTTTATGTTTTTAGCTTCTGTTTCAGATAAATCTTTTGATTGGCTCAATGTATCTACCAATGCCACCAATTCTTTATCGGTAGATTTTTGGAAATGCAATCCACTGATAAAAGCCATTTGATCGGCTCTAAAACCTTTATCCGAATGCGCAGGCATATTTACCTCCATATCCCAGCTCAAAAGTGAATTCATAGCACTTATCAAATTTACTTGATACATTTTTTCCTTAAACGACGTATAGCTCATTAATTTTTTATTTTAATTTTTTAAATCTTTGCGAATTGCAATAATACGTTTTTTTTAGCAATTTTTTCATAAGAATATTATATAAACATTTCATGAAACCTTCTGAACCAATCAGAAATACTAAATAGAGGTGAAAAAATAAACTTCCTAGCTTACTATGTCTTTCGTTAGAATAATAGAATACAAAAAAGTGTCTCACCGAAAACACAAAATTCTCAGAAATGTAAGAAAAGTTTTGAAATAAACTTCTGTGCTTTCCGAGTTTTTCGTGAGAATTATAGAACACGTAAAAATATCTTACCAAAAACACCGTATATACAGAAATATAGAAAATGTTTTGAAATAAATTTCTGTGCTCTCCGAGTCTTCTACGAGAGTATATAATACGAAAAAACATTTCAACGAAAACACAGAATTCTCGGAAAAGTGAGAGAATATTTTTAAATGGAAATTTCGGTGATTTACAAGTCTTCCGTAAAAAAATAAATAATCGAATTATCTCACAGAAAGCCCTGAACTCAATTATATGGTTTCAGTAGAAAACATTAATTTTATTTCCCCAATTGCTTTATTTTTTTATCTTTGCTTATAAATTCAAATTGATATGCAAGAAACTTCCGAGATTCAAATAAAAACAATATTAGAAGCACAACGAGCCTATTTTCGAGAAGGGCATACGCAGTCTATTTTTTTTCGTATTGAGAATTTAAAAAAATTAAAAAAAGCAATTATAGAGCATGAAGCTGCAATTTGCGAAGCGCTGTGGGAGGATTTGCACAAATCCAAAGAAGAAGCTTTTTTGACGGAAATTAGTTTGGTTTTAGGCGAAATTAATTATCATATTAGTCATTTGAAAAAATGGACAAAGCCTCAGCGCAAATCAACACCTTTTCATCTTTTACCTGCTTCCAGTTATGAATATTATGAGCCACTAGGGGTAGCGCTAATTGTTGCGCCATGGAATTATCCCTTTCAGTTGGTATTCAATCCTTTGGTAGGTGCTATTTCTTCGGGATGCTGTGCGGTATTGAAGCCTTCACCTTTTACCCACAAGACAGCTCAATTGATGGAAGACATATTGAACAAAATATTCCCAATGGAATACATTAAAACCATACAAGGGAGTAAAGATACCAATGAAGCATTGCTTCGCCAAAGATTCGATTTTATCTTTTTTACGGGTAGTACACAGGTTGGGAAGGTATTTATGAAAGGTGCAGCCGAATTTTTGACGCCCGTTGTGTTGGAGCTAGGTGGAAAAAGTCCTTGTATTGTAGATCATGATGCTCAAATAGATTTAGCTGCCAAGCGCATCGTATGGGGCAAAACCATCAATGCGGGGCAGACCTGTATAGCGCCAGATTATTTATTTGTACACGCTTCAAAGAAAGAGGCATTGATAGCAAAAATGAAGCATTATTTGAAGGAAATGCACGGAGATGCTATAGAATCTTCTGCATATTATCCTAGGATTATACATGAAGATGCCTTTGATAGATTGGCTAGTTTGATGCAAGAAGGTGAAATTTGTTTAGGTGGGAAAATGGACAGAAATACACGATTTATTGAACCTACTGTTATAGAAGGGATTGGGTTTGATTCAAAAATAATGCAAGAAGAGATATTTGGTCCTATTTTGCCTCTTTTTACTTTTACTAGATTGGAAGAAGTAGAAGACTATATTCTTTCGAAAGAAAAGCCGTTGGCATTGTATTATTTTGGCGGTGATACAGGAGCTAATCGATTATTGTCCAAAATCAGCTCGGGAGGGGCTACTATCAATGATACATTGATACACATAGCCAATCATAACCTCTCTTTTGGTGGGGTGGGAAATAGTGGCACTGGAAGCTATCATGGCAAAGGTAGTTTTTTAGCATTTAGTCATAAAAAAGCCGTAGTCAAAGCAGCTACTTGGATCGATTTGCCATTCAAATATGCTCCTTTTAAGTACTTTGAATGGGTTAAAAATATATTATAAATAATTTAAACATAATTAAAAAAACATGAGTTACACATTATTACAAAACAACGATTTTTTAATCGACGAAAAAGTGGGAATGTTCAAATTTGAGAATCAATATAAAATTTTCAATGACGAAGGACATCAGTTGGGAAGAGTTCAACAACGAATGACCTTAGGGCAAAAATTCTTGAGAATGATTATTTCGCCAGCGGCTTTACCCTTCAAAATAGAAATTTATGATGAAAAAGACGCAATGATTCTGAAAGTAAGCCGCGGCTGGACTTTTTGGATGTCAAAAATTGCCATTGAAGATGCGCAAGGCATGATTTTGGGATATGTCAAACAAAAATTTAAATTGTTTACCCCTAAATTTGAAGTGCTCGATAGCCAAAATATGCTATTAGCGGAGTTGAAAGGCGACTGGAAAGCTTGGGATTTCAATTTGAACAATACACAAGGACAGACCTTGGCTACTATCAATAAAAAATGGAATGGCGCGATGAAAGAAATTTTCACTACGGCGGACAAATATAAAGTGAGTATTGATGGAACCTTAGTAAATGACACCTTGAAAAAAATCATACTTTCCAGTGCTATCACTATTGATATGGTCTTGAAAGAGCGAAAATAAAAAGGAGTTTGCATTTAGAAAATATAATTCTATCTTTGCTATAAATATTAGGTTTTGTTATGAAAGATTTAAAATATTTGCTCGCCTATATAGTACCCGTTTGTGCTTGGATAGGAATTGAAAAGTTGGGGTTTTGGGTTTGGTTGACACCAATTGTTATTTTTGGGGTTATACCTGTCTTGGATATGGCTTTCCCATTAGCTACAGATAATATTACTTCCGAAACAGAATTCGATAGAAGTAAGAATCTTTTTTTTGATATTCTACTATATTTGTGTCCGTTTATATGTTATTTTATAGCGTATCATTATTTTGAAATTGTTAAAAATCAAACACTTTCAATGAGTGAGTTAGTGGGGCTCACATTGAGTACTGGATTGGTAATAGGCAGTATGGGGATCAATGTAGCGCATGAATTGGGACATAGAAATCATAAGTTTGAAGTATTTTTGTCAAAATTGGGTTTGATGGTCAATTTGTATATGCACTTTACCATTGAACACAACAGAGGACATCACAAACTAGTTTCTACACCTAGTGATCCTGCTACGGCTCGAAAAAATGAATCAGTTTATGCGTTTTATATTCGTTCTATATTTGGTCAAATAATTCATGCATGGCAGCTGGAAAAAGAACGCTTGACGCAGCTCAAAAAATCGGTATGGAATCTAGAAAATGAAATGATACAAATCGTCCTGATTCAATCTGTTTATTTGATAGTTGTAGCCTATATGTTTGGAATTTCGATGATACCATTTGCTATAGCGATTGCAGTAATTGGGATTATTTTGCTAGAAACGGTTAATTATATTGAGCATTATGGATTAGTGAGGAAATTATTGTCCTCGGGGGAATACGAACGAGTCATGCCAATGCATTCATGGAACAGCGATCATTTTGTGGGTAGAATTGTGCTTTTTGAATTGACCCGACACAGCGATCATCATTATAAAGCCACTCGAAAATATCAAATCTTAAGACATTTGGACGAAAGCCC
>JBIILY010000083.1:0-5839 GCA_044338225.1 Chitinophagales bacterium | reverse complement strand
CATTATTTACTTCGCCTTTTAGCTCCCATACTTTTTCATCTGAATAAATTTAGTGTAGCCACTGAGTCGTTTCTACCTTACAAAGGTAGAGTCTATCTAGCTCAAAATGATATACAATTAAGAATCAATGTGGTACAATTCGTAGATTTTGTTATAAATCTTCTATGTTATTTCGTTTCTTCTGCTCTAAGTTTCTGAAAAAAGTTGGCGTTAAACCTGTTGTTTTTTTAAACTGTTTGGACAAATGCGAAACACTGCTATAATGCATCATGAATGAAATTTCGGTCAAAGTCAACTTATTGTCCATAATCATCTCTTTTACACGTTCTACTTTGTGAAGGATTATAAAATGCTCTATTGTAATGCCTTTTGCCTTGGAGAATAATTCTGCTAGATAATGATAATTGTGCAACAATTTTTGACTTAAAAAATCAGAGAAATTTATTTTTGGAATTTCATTTGAATGATGAACTACTTCTTTAATCAATAGCGTAATTTTTTCAATCAAAATATCCTTTTTGTCATACATCACTTCAAGTCCTGAGTGGTGCATCGCTAATGCCAATTTACGTTTCAATGAGTCGGACAGGGTGTTTTTTAGACTCACTTCGCCCAATTCCACAGAAATATATGGAATATCCAAGTCTTCTAGTTCTTTCTGAACCATCATCTTACAGCATTTGCAAACCATGTTTTGAATGTAAACTTTCATAGCGGCTCATTTAAGTTATGTAAAAATAGAATCTATACTTATATAGGTTTGTCGTAGTATCTGACTACAAGATACATCATTTTATTGATAATCAATGAATTATTTTTTTATTGGAAGTGTTATGATGAATAAATGAATTTTATAAGGGCGCACCCAAAGGGCCGGGTCGTCCGCTATATCTCCTCCGCAAAGCTACGGAGGATGTCGCTTCCACCCCTTGCGTACTTAGACTCTGCGCACAAAATATTAGAATAATAAAGAATATTTATATTTCTTTTTAACCTTAATTTAGATAATACCATTTGTGCTTTAAAAATATACCATCTCATTAGGGCCATTTTTTTGACCTATTACTAATTCATATAAGGTAATAGTAATTAAATTACAATTTCTCCCAAACTACGCCTCTTTCATTACCCCAATTGATTGTGGCGAGAAGCATGATTTTTAGATTTTCAAAAGCTTTTTCAGAATCATGAAATACCAAAATATCACCATTTTGCATCTTGTTTAAATGTTTTTGAATGGTGTTGTGGGGATTTATGTCTGTATTGTAGTCTTGTGTTAGCACGCTCCAAAATATCAGTTGATGTTTTTTTTGAATTTTTGAAATCAAAAAAGGATGCATTCTTCCATAAGGCGGTCTAAAAAGCCTTGAATTTGTTTTTTCAAATCCGTTTTCTATATTTTTAAGATAGAAATTTTTTGCTGTTTTCCAGCCATTTATATGTTCAAATCCATGATTTCCAATAGCATGTTCTTGTTTTTTGATTGCTTCAAAAATTTCAGGAAATGCCTCCACTTGCTTTCCAAGACAAAAAAAAGTAGCTTTGATATTTTCTTTGTTAAGCGTTTCTAATACCCATTCGGTTACCTCTGGCGTAGGGCCATCATCAAATGTGAGATAAAGGCAAAAGTCCTTTTGTGGCTTTCGGAAAAGCATTTTTGGAAATAGAAATTGAAATATGTTGTATAGCAAAAGATTTTAGTTTTGATTAGCCCAATTTTCTCTATCCAAACTTCTATAATGTATAGCTTCTGCCAAATGTTCTATTTTGATTTCATCGCTTCCAGCCAAATCAGCTATGGTTCTCGATACTTTCAAAATTCTATCATACGCTCGTGCCGATAAATTGAGTTTTTCCATGGCTTTTTTCAGCAAATTGCGACCTGCATCCGAAATAATACAAATTTCTTGAACTTCCTTGCCGCCCATTTGGGCATTGGAGTGCATACCTTCTATTTCTTTGAAGCGTTCTTGTTGAATTTTTCGAGCCGTTATCACACGTTCTCTCACATGAATACTTTTTTCGGTTTTGTGCTCGGAAGTCAGTTCGTTAAATGAAACAGGCACCACTTCTACATGCAAATCAATTCTATCCAGCAAAGGCCCCGAAATTTTATTCAAATATTTTTGTACTACGCCCGGTCCACAAACGCATTCTTTCTCGGGATGATTGAAATAGCCACAAGGACAAGGATTCATTGAAGCAATGAGCATAAAACTCGATGGATACGTTACTGTAAATTTAGCTCTTGAAATGGTTACTTTTCTATCTTCCATGGGCTGGCGAAGCACTTCCAGTACCGTTCGTTTAAATTCTGGTAATTCATCCAAAAACAAAACCCCATTATGAGCCAAAGATATTTCTCCAGGATTGGGATGATTGCCACCTCCAACCAAAGCAACATCGCTTACCGTGTGGTGTGGGCTTCGGAATGGTCGTTCAAAAATCAAGGATTCTCCATTTTGTAGCACACCTGCTACCGAATGAATTTTAGTTGTCTCCAACGATTCATACAAATTCAACGGAGGCAAAATAGAGCCTAATCTTTTGGCAAGCATAGTTTTACCTGCTCCGGGAGGGCCTATTAAAATTAAATTATGCCCGCCCGCAGCGGCTATTTCCATAGCACGTTTGATGTTTTCTTGCCCTTTTACATCCGTAAAATCATATCGAAGATTTTTTAGATTTTCTTCAAATTCTTGTCTTGTATCTACGTGCACAGGTTTTAGCTCGGAATTCCCTTCAATAATATCTATGACATCTTTAAGCGTTTCTACGCCGTATACATCCAAACTGTCGACAATACCTCCTTCTCGTTCATTCTTTTTGGGTAGTATGAAGCCTTTAAAATCTTCTTTTCTAGCCTGAATGGAAATAGGCAATGCCCCTTTCATAGGCTGAACGGAGCCGTCTAACGACAATTCGCCCATAATAATGTATTTACTCACATCAATGGTGTCTTCTATCTGCCCACTGGCTATTAATATTCCTATGGCAATAGGTAAATCATAAGCAGAGCCTTCTTTTCGTACATCGGCAGGCGCTAGGTTGATGACTATTTTCATTCTAGGCATTCGATATTCGCTTTCTTTGAGCGCAGTTTCTATTCTTTGGAGACTTTCTTTTACGGCATTATCGGGCAATCCCACCATAAAGTATTTTCCTCCTGTTCCGTCTACGCTTACTTCCACGGTAATGGTAGCAGCATCTACGCCATATACGGCACTTCCATAGGTTTTTATTAGCATGTTATTTGTATTTTCATTAATTTTTAATCATTTTCATGGGTATGTCATCATTGATTTGTATCCAATATATTCCTTTGGGCAAAGCTTCAAGGTTCATTTTATTGTTCAAAACAGTTTCAGACAACCATTTTTTACCCATCATATCATAAATAGATACGTTGTTTTTCTGAGAAATAAAATTAAAATTAATTTCATTTTCTATAGGATTTGGATAAAAAGATACGGTGTTTTTTTGTGCAATTTGCGCTATGCTTGAACTATATTTTTTATTGGGATTACAATCCAAAAGATCATAGAAGAACCCATTTAGATGCGATTTTAAGGTGTCAAACTCTGCAATCAAGGGCATTGTCCCAAGAACAAAAGAAGGGTGATTGGCCGTATTGAAGGAATCCATAACATAGTAACCTTGTTGATTTTTCACACGAAGCATGATGTTGTAGCTTCCTTGTATGTCTATTTGTGAAGCACCTGCCAAGGGTTTTCCTTGTCTAAAAGGAACGGTGAGGTCATTTACCGCATGATTGAGATAGACCGGTAAATCTTTCAGTCGAATATGGGACGTGTCAAATATGGCTCCCGAAAATCCAAAAAGTCCTTTCACTTCCGATGAAACAGTAAGATTATTGGATGTGCCTTCAAATCCTCCAACGGAGTTAATGGTGTTTTGAAGCGAAGTTGGGAAGTCATTAAACTGCGAATATCCTGCAGTCATAGCCGTGATAGCACCTGCCGAAGTACCTCCAATAAAAATTTGCTTTTCATCTATTTTATAATCGGTTTGTTTGGATCTGAGATAACGAATAGCGGCTTTTGCGTCTTGTACGGCACGCCATACTGCTTTTGTTGTAGTTTCTGAGGCTATTAGATTCAAAAAATTATCTAATCGATAGTCTATACTCGCACATACATACCCCTTTTTTGTGAAAAATTCTGCTAATTGAACTAATTCTGTGGATGTTCGACTGCCTGTAACAAAACTACCGCCAAAACAAAAAATAATACAAGGTCTTTTGGTTTCTACGTCATTTTTAGGGGTGTACAAATCCAAGCTTAACGTTTGATTCGTGCCGTCATACGTTGTGTTCTGACCAAAAACGTATGTATTTTTTTCTACCTCAAATAGGCTATCTACATATCGATTGCCACATTGAGAAAAAGAAGCGATACTATAAAAAAAGATGATTAAAAGTATAAATAGTTTCATAAATAGCGAATTTAATATCCGCTACAAATCTAATGATTTTTAATTTAGCAATCAAAGAGAATTTTTTAGAATAGGATACCAATTTTTGCTTGTAGCGTCATAAAAGCATCATAGCGTTTTGTGTTCCCTCTAATTTGACCAGTATAATAGAGGCTACTTATAGTTCCCGAAGGGTCTGCTTCTGCAGAGCGATTGTTGAGTTGAATAGCCAATGTTTGTTTGTCGCTAGAAAGTGCGCTAAAGATGGCTGGGTCTACATATTGATAGCTTACATCATCCAAATAATCTGTAGTTGTAAATCGATAACAAGCTTCTATAGCAAAAGAAAATTTTCTATTGGCTGTATAGCATTTAATGCCTAAAGAAATAGGGTGACTCATTTGATAAAGGCTATATGATTGAGTACCAGCAATGAGTCCTTGTCCTTCCGTATGAAGGGGTTGCAGTTCTATTTCTTGACCCGCCAAGTTGGTTTTGGGATTAAATTTAAAAATACCTAATCCTATTTCGGCATAAGGAGATAGTAGAAAATTGCGATTTTTCCATCTTTTTCCTGTTCTAAAAGGTTCGAAAGCTACGCTTGCGCTTGCTTCCATTACCTCGGTATAAAAACTTAAATTTCTATAATGTTTGTATAAATCATCTGGTTCTGTACCTTGATTATCCGCATCGGAAGCACCCAAATGCAGGTAGCTGCCTCTAAGTGCCAAGCTAAACATACCTTCAAAATAGTATCTATAACCAATACAATAAGAAGGCCTAAGATTCTTTTTGGTAAATTCAGTAAATGGGTTTAGTAAGTTTTTTTCATCATTTTGTGCATTAAGGTCTCCATAATATAGCCCACTTCCATATCCAATGCTAATTTCATGCTTTTGTGCTTGGATAAAAAAAGGAATAAGGAGTAGAGTAATGATTGCTTTTATCATGTTTGTTTCTTTAAATTTTAACTTATAAAATTTTAGTAAAAATAAAAACTATTTTTTAAATAAATAAAAAAAAATAAAGTTGAATACATCCTTTTTTGCTGATAATGAATGATTATTGGCTTTAAACAAATAAATTTTTGGCTCTAAAATTCTATATTTTCTTATTGAAAAAAAATTACAACACCGGCCTCACCTCAATCTTATCTCCCAAATCAAAGGTTGGGCATTCGCGGGCTAATTCAATGGCATGTTCTAGGTTTTCGGCTTGTATGATATAAAAACCTCCAAAAGCTACTTCGGGGTGTAAGATTTCATCTACCATGATGGTACCATTTTCTCTCGAAAGCATTACGCCTTCTTCATCTATGCCGTATCCATCTATAAAAAAGCCTCTTCGAGACAAATCCATCGCCCATTTTTTGTGCAAATCGATTATTTCATAGAGTTCATCCATC
>JBIILY010000082.1:0-5861 GCA_044338225.1 Chitinophagales bacterium | reverse complement strand
GTTTCGGCAGGCGTCTCGGTTGGAGCTGGAGTCTCTTCTTTTGGTGCTTCCGTAGGTGTTTCTTGAACAGGTGTAGCCGGCGTTTCTTCTTCTACTGGCGACTCTATACTCGATTTTTTAGCATTTTCAAGATCTTGTTCCATTTGTAGTTTCTTCGCTTTACGCTTTTCTTCCTCTAATTGTTCAGCCTGTGCTTCTTCCGAGGCTATTTTGCGCTCCATTTCTTGTAGAAGGCTGTCTTGATAAGCATTTTCTCTCTTTATTTGTTCCAAATCTGGGGTAGATTCTTCAAATTTTTGAGCTTCTTTCAACGCTTTTTCATCTACCTCGGGTTTTTCAAATTCAAATGCTTTTTGTTTTTCTTCGGGAGAGAATTTACCACCGGCTTTCATTCTTTTGTAGAATTCATCTGCCTGATAGTTATCTGCCAAAACATATTTGTAATATTCTTTTTCATTTTTGCGCACATAGCGTTTTTTCTGGTCTATGGCGTTGAGCATATTGTTAAAATTATCATTGGAAGAAACCAAACCCAAGATTCCATCGGCATACGTAATATAAATCCACTCTTTATTTTTGGCTTTGAAGTAGAGATTGAAGAAATCTTGATATTCGCCATAGCCCATTTCAAAAAATCCATTCATCACTTTATTCACCATCACACCGCCTAGGTTTACAAGTCCAAACTCCGCTTTGGAACGGTAGCAAAGGTCTTCTTTGTCAAATTCCATTTGCAAGCCCGAAAGTACTATGTTGAACGGTGAGTATTTTGGAGGCGTCATTACCGTTCCCGATTTTTGAATATCTTGGTCAAATTTATCCAAATCTCGTGGATGAAAAATTTCGTTGAATTGTTTTTTCATAAGTGTAGCGTTGAAAGCTACGTCTTTATTTTCTCCAAATTCTGCCAAAATCAAATTGCCAAGCGTCATCAAAAGTCTTGGATCAAGGGTCAAATTGATACCTGCCGAAACTTTAAATTGGTATTTATTATCTAGCATATTGTTGTCGATTTCTCCACCCAAATTGATAGGAATTCCACCCATTTGAAGTTGAGGATTGAATTTTCCTTCTGCTTTGATAATACCTGCGCTATCCTTATAGGTTATTTTATTTCCGCGGGTAGCTTTTGCATAGATTTTTGCCGAATCGCCAAAGACATATTGATTATTGGTAGCATCATGGCTTATTACGCCTCTACAATCCATCAAAAGTTGGTCTTCTTCGGCATTTTTTTCTTTCATAATGGTCGTGTAGAGCCCTTTTGTAGCATCTTCGGATGTAGATCTATTGACCATAAATCCTGTAAACAAGTCTTTTCCGTCGTCTGTTTTTAGTTCTTTTTTTACCAATGAGAGTTCTTCTACATTAATTTCATTATCCACTTCAAACCATGGCGTTTTATAGGCCGGTGCTTCAAACAAAATGCGTTGTTTCCCCGTGAAATGCGGGAATTTTTTGTTTGTAAAAATAGATACCTCTCCATAGAAATCGGTGTTTCGGTAGATTTTTAAGTTTTGTCCTTGATCTACTTTTCCTTTCCCTTCTATGGTAAAGTTAAAAATACTTCTACGTTTTTTATCTACACCCACTTCTTTTTTTACAGTTTTAATTGAATTGAGTTTTATGGTATGCTTTTGATTGTTAACCGATAAGGTGTATTCTCCATATCCAATCATGTCATTTTTACCATTGATATCGAGCTTACATTTATCAAAAATATGCCATACATTGGTTGTATCTCCTTCGATAGTTGCATTTTGGAATGTTTCAAGTTTTGCATCGGGGTATACAATTACTTTGCCGTCATTGGGGATAACTCTACTATCGGCTATGCGAATTTCTTCTACACCATCAATTTTGATAATAGAAGATACCATGTTATACTCAGCTCTTTTGGCGAAGTATTTCAAGCTGTCTTGATCGGGGTGAATGGAAGTAAACAAAGAACCTACGCTACCTGGAGGCGAGGTAAATGTCAATATCTTTCGATTCATATCCCAGGTAAATTCATTGATTTCGGCTTTGTATTTATTTTCGGCAAAAACGGTAGAAATATCGCTGGCATTGGATTTAAATTCTCCAATTTTTTTGATAAAATCCATTTTTGTCTTTACATTAGGCGTCTTGAAGGTGACTTTATCCCCTATACTTTTAATCTCCATAGAAGAAGTGTCCGCAGTCATGATGGTAGACTTAAATACCATTTGATTCGATGCAATTTTTGCTTCGGGAAATTCAAGATATCCTTTTCCAAAAAGTCCTTTATCGGTAAGTATGAGCAATCCGTTCATTTCAGTAGATTTGTTGAACATATTGAATGGATTTTTGCGTGGCGATACCATGAGGAGCGAATCTTTATAAGGCTCCCAATCTACAAGTATGCTATCTGCATCCATTTGAGGCAATTCTGTAGGGGTTTTGCGCTCAACCATAGTTGCTTTTTCTGCACGCAAAGAAGTTCTTTCGGGAAAATATAGAATACTATCCGATTCCAAGGTAAGACTCTGGTGTGTTTGAACGCCTTTTCCTACCAATCCTTGATTGCTCAGTGAGACATCGCCATTAAAAGTGCCTTTTCCTTTATAGGTATTGAATCCATTGGTGGGTGTTTGGGTATTAAAACCTAGCGACAAATCTTTTTGAACTTTTAATTTTTCTGGAAAAACATTAAAAATATCATGGGAGTATAATTTTCCATCAAATACAAGTGCCTCCGCCGCAAAATATTGAAAAGAATCTTTTTTGAACGGTGCTACTTCAAAATAGAATTTCTTTTTGTCGTAGATACCCCCAAAAACATTGGGATGATTGTAATATACATAGGAATTGCTCGTAGTGGTAAGACTCGGATATTTTCTAGCCGCTTGCATTCCAGATCGGTTAAATCTACTGTTGATTTGAAGGCTTCCTTTAAAACTATCCAAGTTCGATTTTAAGGGTTGTAGTGAAATATCTTCGCCCGTAGTAGGGTCTACTTTTTTGGGAATATTTATCTTCATGCGTTCTATAGAACTGGATTTGATATTAAAAGAATCGTAGTTGAAATTAAAATCCTTTCCATAAATATCCATTCTACCAGCAAATATTTTCCCATCAAAATCTATAAGTCTATTGTTGTTGACAACAACTTTGCTTGTATCATAAGGAAATGCGAATACTTGAGAGGAATCGTTGAAAGGAATTTTGGCTACACGATTTACAAAAATTTTATTGTTTTTAATATTGTAGACCCCTACATAATTTTCGCCATAGCCACTAAAACGAATAATATCATAATCCACTTTTTTGGCATTGGCTAGCATATAAAATTTGGCATACTCGCCGTTTACTTTTACCGTTTTTGTGCTGGGATCATATTTTAGAAAACCATCTTTTTCTAATGAAAATAATATAGGAAGAACGGATGAAGCAGAGAAAGCTGGGCCCATTTTTCGTGCAAATTCTTCTACCAATACACCACTAGGAGAGGCTTCATTCATTTTTGAAAGCATGGAAAGCGGATCGGAAGTAGAGGCCGTTCGAGCTAGATTGTATGTGTTTTGGTCAAAATTATTGTCCGATACAAATTTACTCGCATTTTTCCCTTTTCCTACTAAGTTTTTGAGTT
Source organism: Chitinophagales bacterium (assembly GCA_044338225.1). Classification (GTDB taxonomy): domain Bacteria; phylum Bacteroidota; class Bacteroidia; order Chitinophagales; family JADJOU01; genus CHPMRC01. The sequence continues at coordinate 2,251 of JBIILY010000082.1, read as the reverse complement.
TGATTTCATCCTCGTCTATATTCCAAATGAGCATTTCGGTATCGAAACTCATCTTGTGAAACGAACTTCTAAATCTGGATTTTCCACTTCCAAAATTTTCTTGATTTACACGCAATTCCCTTTTTTCAATATCATACTTGAATTGACAAAAAGGATGCGAAATACTATCATTTTTTGCATAGAGATTTATTTTGGATTCATTCATAATCACATATTTGCCTCGTTCAAACAAAGCCGAACGTCCCAATGCACTAAAAACTTTAGTCTTGTTATCTTTGGCGTAGATTTCTAGGGTCACATAATCATCAGCTTCCGATCCTACGGCTATTTTGCGTCCTTTGAGGATAAATCCACCTTTACATTTTACGTTGCTCGCGATATTTTTGTTAAATTCAAAATTCTTGTCATAGGAGAAAAATTGCGGATAATCTACTGTAGAAGAGTCGAATTCTTTGGTAATACGATCTTTCAATCGCCCATAAATAGGTTGAGGAAAAAATTCGGGATAAGTCAATTTTACAGAGTCAATTTCAAATTCATTTTTATTCATATCGATTCTATAGTTCGAGAAGGTTGCATTGGCATTGGCATTCCCTACGCGGCTCCAAGACACCAAACCTGTTTTTCCTTTCCAATCTTTGTCATTGACACAGAAAACACCGCTGGTATTGTATATAGTCAATGTATCAAATTTGAAATACCCTTTAATGTTTGTTTTCATGATTCGGATATAGGTTTTGCCATCGATAAAGCTGAATTGTAAATCTTTGGAATCGATCATCCAGTTTTTAGAATTGTCCGAAACCAAACAATTTTTTGAAAATAAATCGTTGGAAAAATCCACAAAAATATTAAAATCCTTGTGCTGTCCGGTTTTGGCATTTTTCAAAATTCCTTTCATATACGAGTACCATTTGTCCAAAAATTCCTCTTCATAACCCGCTTTGTGTGCATAGATAGAAGCTTCTATAAAATTTTTGTAATACGGATATACCTGCATTTTTCTACTATGCATGCTATTGAGAATTTCCACCATTTTTTCTTGTTGGCTTTCGCTAATTTGCCCACTTTTATAGGCCTGTTCAAGATTTTTGTACAAAACATCTAATTCCTCACGCGCACTCAGTTTAAAAAGGGTCTTGAGCTGGGAAAGGAAATTCTGTGGCTGTGGGTCAAAATATTTTTCTTCTTGAGCGTCGAGAAAAAAAGGCATGGATACAAGCAAACTCCACACAATTAATTGCTTCAAATGTAGTTTCATATGGATAAGGTAAATAATTTTGATACTATAACGCAAATATATTGTTTTAGTTTTAAAACTAAGCGCAAAAAAGGCAAAAAAAAAGCATCGGACGAATCCAATGCTTTGTATAAATTATTATTTTGGGATGTATGAAGATTCCTAGAATCTTTCATTTGCAGCAAAATGAAGATTCCCTTCAATTTCTGCATTCTCATTGCTATCACTTCCATGAACGGCATTGCACTCAATACTTTCTGCAAAAGATTTTCTAATAGTGCCTTCTGCTGCATCTGCTGGATTGGTAGCTCCAATCAATTTTCTAAAATCTTCTACCGCATTTTCTTTTTCTAAGATAGCTGAAACAATAGGACCCGAAATCATGAAATTAACCAATTCCATGTAAAAAGGACGTTCTTTATGTACTTCGTAGAATTTCATCGCTTGCGCTTCTGTCATTCTTGTGTATTTCATGGATATAATTTTGAAACCATTTTTGATAATCATATCTAAAATAGCGCCTGTGTGTCCGTTTGCTACTGCATCCGGTTTGATCATTGTGAATGTTCTATTCGTTGTCATTTTCTCTTTTAAATTAATTTTTGGCAAAAGTAGCGTATTTTCGTTTATTATAGTCAAATTTGTAGTATTTTTGCCGTTTTAAAGATAGAAAAATTATATGGAAAATTTTCCAAAGGATAAAATTGCGATGGTAAAATCGCTTTTGGATTCCCCCAAAAAGATATTGATTTTGTCCCATTTCAATCCCGATGGTGATGCACTAGGCTCTTCCTTGGCCTTAAAATTATTCTTTGAAAAATTAGGGCATTTTGCTCAGTGCATATACCCTTCCAGCTATCCTCCTTATTATAATTGGATGCCCAAAAATGAGGAAAGTATCATCTATTCGGATTCAAAAAAAGACTTTGTAAAAGAACATTTTGATAATTGTGATATCATCTTTTCAGTAGATTTTAACGCCAAAGAACGCATCAATGATATGCAAGACTT
>JBIILY010000081.1:0-5957 GCA_044338225.1 Chitinophagales bacterium | reverse complement strand
CTATATAGCCTCAAACAGTATCTATTGATACTAAACATAAATATCATCTTATTTTCAATATTAAGTGCTATATTTGGGGCTGTATTGACGAGTTTTTTAATGACCAAAAACCTTAAATAATGGATATATCGGTAGTAGTTCCTTTATACAACGAAGATGAGAGTTTGCCAGAATTGACGCAATGGATTGATCGTGTGATGCAAGCCCATGGATACTCCTATGAAGTCTTGTTGATAGACGATGGCAGCAAAGATAGATCTTGGGATGTTATTGAAAGTCTTTCCGCAGCAAATCCAAATTTGAAAGGGGTTAAATTTCAACGCAATTATGGCAAAAGTGCCGCATTATATATAGGATTTGAAAGAGCAAAAGGCGATGTGGTAATTACCATGGATGCCGATTTGCAAGATAGCCCCGATGAAATTCCGGAGCTTTATAAAATGATAAAAGAAGACGGATTTGACATAGTAAGTGGCTGGAAACAAAAACGTTATGATCCCATTTCAAAAACGTTGCCTACAAAATTATTCAACTGGGCAGCGCGCAAAATGAGTGGTATTTATCTACATGATTTCAATTGTGGACTCAAATCATATCATTATAAAGTAGTGAAATCCATAGAAGTATACGGCGAAATGCACCGTTATATTCCTATTCTAGCCAAATGGGCAGGCTATACCAAAATAACGGAAAAAGTGGTTCAACATAGAGCAAGAAAATATGGTGTGACCAAATTTGGATTGGAAAGATTTATCTTTGGATTTTTGGATTTGATGTCCATAACTTTTGTTTCTCGATTTTCAAAAAGTCCTATGCACTTTTTTGGCAGTGTAGGATTTCTTGCATTTAGCATAGGTTTTTTTATGGCATTGCTACTAGGCATCAATAAATTGATAGCGGTTAATCAAGGAAATTTTGCGCCCTTAGTTACCAATAGCCCATTTTTCTATATTGGCCTTACGATGATGATTTTGGGAACGCAATTATTTTTGGCAGGCTTTTTAGGCGAATTGATATCAAGAAGCGCTACGGATAGAAACAAATATTTGATAGACAAAGAAATATAAGATATTATGTCTTATAAAAATTTGCAATATGTTGCCGTTTTTACACTGATTTTTCTCTCGGTATTTTGGCAATATACAGGTCAAGGGATGTTTATGGATGGACTCATCTATGCTTCCATATCCCGAAATTTGGCAAACAGTATAGGTGATTTTTTCGCCCCTTTTTATATAGATCCATTTGAGAGCAATCTATCCCTTACGTACTTTATTCAATCTCTTTTCTTTAGCATTTTTGGCGATTATTTTTGGGTAGAGAAGTTGCATAATGCACTGTTTTTGATTTTTAATGCCATTCTAATTCACGGAATATTTAAAATCCATCACAAATCTAACGTTTTACCCATTTTTATTTGGTGGATTACGCCAATTATACCGTGGATTTTTACAAATAATATGATGGAAATTACGGTGTCTTTATTCTTTTTATTGTCTCTCTTTTTCTATTTGAAATATTATAAAAGTCATGAAAAAAAGTATCTGATCTTATACATTTTAGCTACACTTTTAGCATCCTATTCCAAAGCATTTGTAGGATTTTTTCCAATTATTTATCCCTTAATACATCATATAACTTATAGAAATAAAACCACAGTTAACTTTTTAAAAGAATATTTCTTAATTTTAACGTTCCTAGGCTTGTTTTTTCTCGCGGTTTTTACTTATGAACCCTCATGGATTCAATGGAAAGGGATTATAGCCTATCAATTGCATTCTAATGATTTGGTTACCAATTCCTTTTGGATGAGCAAGCTGCATTTTATAAAGGAAATTTTAGCTGGCTTTTGGCCGCAAGCATTGATTATATTGATGTTGTTAGTAATTAAAAAACAGAAAAAGTATTCATTTTCAGTTCAAAAAGAAACGCAATTTTTCGCCATATTATTTCTTTGTTCAATCCTTCCTTTCTCAATATTCAAAAAGTTTTTTGGATTTTATCTAGCTATTTCCGCTCCTTTTTTAGCATTGGGGTTAGCCTCTTTTATGCTACAATTCAAACCTTTGATTGAAAATCAATTTTCTATTCCTGTAAACAAAAAAGCGCTGTTTATTTTCCTTCTTGCGCTTAATCTTATAGGATTTTGTATAGCTTTTTATCATTTTGGCGCAATTAATAGAGATAAAAATTGGATTGAAGACACACAATTTATTGCCTCAAAAATAAATTCAAATGCGAATTCGTATCTCAACTTAAGTCCCGATTATGGATACGATTTTTATGCGCAAGCCTATTTGGCAAGAGCTATTCCTCAAGAAATTAGGATGTACACGGCAGATACCATTTCCAATTTCAAAGGATATTATATTTCAAAAAACAGTCTTAGTCCTAATGCAATAAAGAGTCCTCAGGGTTTGTATTATTTGAATAGTCATCATTAAATTGAAAACAAATTCTTTGAATAAAAAACCTTATTTTTGCAAGAATGTTGAAAGGAAAAAAAATAGTAATAACCGCTGGGCCCACCTATGAAGCCATAGACCCTGTTCGATTTATAGGCAATCGTTCGAGTGGAAAAATGGGCATAGCTCTTGCTGAAGCTTGTTTGGAAAGAGGAGCAGAAGTTCAGTTGATTCTAGGGCCTGTAAGCATTCCTGTTCCCATACATCCTATGCTTTCTGTTTATCGAGTAGAATCGGCCGCAGAAATGTATCGAGCCGTTTTGCCTTATGCAGATAGTTATGAAATTGGCATTTTTGCTGCAGCTGTAGCGGATTACACGCCCAAGCATGTTGCATCACAAAAAATTAAAAAAAACGAGGATTCATTTACGATTGAATTGGTAAAAACAGTGGATATTCTAGGCAGTTTTGGCAAAATGAAACAAGCCCATCAACTCTTGATAGGATTTGCATTAGAAACACAAAATGAAATTGAACATGCACAAGGGAAATTGAAGCGAAAAAATTTGGACGCCATCATTCTCAACTCTTTGAATGACAGCGGTGCAGGATTCAAACACGATAGCAACAAAATTTCTATCTTTGATCGATACAATAATAGCCAACATTTTGAGTTAAAAGACAAAAAAGATGTGGCCGAAGATATTCTAAATTATATTGAAAAATTAATCAACGCATAATGAAAGCAAAGATTTATATACTTTTTTTGTTTCTTTTTTCGCTACAGATCAATGCGCAAGAGCTCAATTGTACCGTAACAGTAAATGCTACGACCAATACCAATTCTACTGCGGTAAGTCCCAAGCTTTTTAAAACCTTGGAGAAAACCATACAAGATTTTATGAATCTTCGTAAATGGACGAGCGAAAATTATAATTTAAATCAGAAAATCAACTGTAATTTGATCATTAATATTACAGAAATTCCTAGACAAGACGTTTATAAAGCCGATATAACCATTCAATCGGAACGCCTTATTTTCAACTCAAATTATAGTACTCAAATTCTCAGACACAAAGAAGCTGGCGTGCCTTTTGTGTATATAGAAAATGACCCCATCGAATATTCAGACAACGTTTTCAATAATAGTTTGGCGTCTACTTTGGCTTTCTTTTCTTATTTTATTATAGCCTTGGACAATGAATCTTTTTCTTATAAAACAGGGCAACCTATTTTGGAAAAAGCCGAAAACGTTTGTAATATTGTACCTTTCGGTGCCAATGCAGGTGGTGAATCGCTTAATGGATGGCGACAACAAGAAGCTCAAAGTATATCGGGTGCCAAAACAAAAATTGGGATGGTACTGACCATGCTCAATTCAAGAGGCGACAAATTCCGAAAAGCATTCTACGACTATCATTTAATCGGACTAGACCTTATGGCCGATAGCGCCAATACGGCTAAATCTAATATTGTAAAAGCACTCGAAGAAATGGCTCAATACCAACAATCAAACAACACCTACCTTCCTAGTATGTTTATGCTGGCCAAACAAGACGAAGTAATCAATATGTTTAAATCCGAACCTGCCGATACTCGCAAAAAAGTAGGGGAATATATGATAAAGATAGAGCCTTCGCTTTCTTCAGTTGTTCAAAAAAATTTGATGAAATAATTTCCTAAAGAATTCCTTTTCAATCCATCCAATAATTTTATTTAGATTAAATTTGCAAAAAATTAATCTATTTTGGAAGATAAATATTTGAAACGAGGCGTTTCGGCTCAAAAAGAAGATGTCCATTTTGCCATTAAAAACTTGAACAAAGGATTGTATTCCAATCTTTTCTGCAAAGTTTTCCCCGATGTAATGGGAGGAGACCCCGATTTTGTCAATCTCATGAGCAGCGACGGCAGCGGTACCAAATCCATTCTCGCCTATTTATATTGGAAAGAAACGGGCGATGCATCTGTTTTTAGAGGTATTGGACAAGACGCCTTGGTGATGAACCTAGACGATATGTTGTGTGTAGGTGCTTCCGAAAATTTTCTTTTCACATCCATTATCAATAGAAATAAAAACCGAATAGATGCTACTGTCATCAAAGAAATCATTGATGGTACGAGAGAATATATAGATAAACTCAACGAATATGGACTCAATATCGTATATACCGGCGGCGAAACAGCCGATGTGGGTGATGTAGTGCGCACCATAAGTGTAGACGCCAGTATGAGCGCACGTATGCACAAAAACCAGATCATCCAAACGGGTAATATAAAAGCGGGGCAAATTATTGTAGGGATAGCCAGCTACGGAAATTGTATTTATGAAAATGGCTATAATAGCGGAATGGGAAGCAATGGACTTACCTCGGCTCGCCACGATATGCTTTCAAAAATTTATGCCGAAAAATATCCCGAAACCATAGAATCGCTTGTAGATAGCTCGGTGCAATACTGTGGCAACAACAAAATCACCGATGTTTTATTTGAAAATCAACCGCTTGGAAAAATGTTGTTATCGCCAACAATGAGCTATGCGCCTATTTTGAAAAACATTTTTGACCAAGGGCGAAATCACATTCGTTCGGTGGTGCATTGTACGGGTGGCGCTTCTAGCAAGGTGCTTCATTTTGCAGAAAAAGTAAATATCATTAAAGATCAAATACTAGACGTACCGCCTTTGTTCCAATGCATTCATAATGAAAGTCAAACCTCGTATGAAGAAATGTTTAAAGTCTTCAATATGGGAACACGAATGGAAATTTATCTTGAAGATACGTCTTTTGCCAAAGAAATTATAGAAATTGTAGCTAGTTTTGGGCTCAAATCTCAGATAATTGGACGTGTAGAAGCAAGTGAAAAAGCTATGGTAACGATGAATTATCAAGGCAAAACATGGCAGTATATTGGACAATAATAAGTTTTTAATAAAAAATATGACACGCCCTATTTTACCTTGTTTGTGGTTTGACGGCAATGCCAAAGAGGCGGCAGCATATTACTGTTCGGTTTTCAAAAGCTCCAAAGTCATATCCGAAAATCCAATTGTAGTGGTTTTTGAACTAAATGATACCAAATTTATGGCACTAAACGGCGGTCCTGAATACGCATTTTCTCCTGCCAATTCCTATGTCGTTACTTGCGATACGCAAGAAGAAATTGACCATTATTGGGAAAAACTTAGCGAAGGTGGCAAACCGGGCAAATGTGGCTGGTTAACCGATAAATATGGCGTATCGTGGCAAGTAGTCCCTAAGATTCTAGGCCAACTGATGAACGATCCCGAAAAAGCACCAAAAGCGATGTATGCTTTTATGCAAATGACAAAATTCGATATAGAAAAATTAATCAATAGCTAAATACAATTTTTAAAAAAACATTATGAGCAAGAAAAATAAGTTTGACAAAAAGTCTATGCAATTTTTAGAAAATTATTTGAATACGGCATCGCCTACAGGATATGAAAGTGCAGGACAAAAAATATGGATGGATTATATAAAACCCTATGTAGATGAAATCCGCACGGATATCTACGGCACTTGCTATGGC
>JBIILY010000080.1:0-5965 GCA_044338225.1 Chitinophagales bacterium | reverse complement strand
ATAGCCTTTGGCTTTGAGTCGTTTAGGATTTATTTCTCTATAATTTTGCAAAAATTCTTTCATGGATTGCGCTCGTTTTTCGGAGAGAATTTCGTTGTATTCATCCGTGCCTCGGCTATCGGTGTGGGCACTCAATTCTATCACTAGGGTAGGATTGGCAAGCAATACAGGATATACTAGTGAATCAACAATATACCTCGATTCGTTATTGATGACAAAACTATCAAAATCAAATTCAATCAAAGGTAATAAAATAGGCCTAAAATCTATGCTATCCAATGTAATACTGATTTGGTAAAGACTATCTTCCAGCGTTCGTTTAGTGATTTTTTTTCGATAAAATTTATTATTAAAAACCTCAATTTCATAATGAGATTTGTGTCTTAAATCTTCAATAACTGCCGAATCTTTTACTGATTTATTCTCCAAAGGCGTTCGAATGCCGTTGGAATCTATTTCCCAAATAGTATATTCAAAATTGGGGATTTTATTGCCATTATTGCTCGTGACCTTTACACTGAGTTTGGTTTTGTTTCTCAGATTTGCATTTTTGTCAAAATAAAAAATATCATCGCAGCAATGAGGATTGATAAGCGAATGTGAACTGTATCGATTGGACACCAAATAACCATTGCTCAAATCTCTATTGGGATAAAAAAAAATATCGTCTTGAGGCGAATTGACTTCTTGTCCCAGCTGTTTTATTTCTTGAAAGGCGCCGTCTTTGTGATAAGAGCCATATATGTCGAATCCGCCATAGCCACCACGTCCATTGGAGCTGAAGAATAGGGTTTTGGATTGGGAGTGATAATTGGGCGTAATATCATCCCGTGAAGTATTGATTCGGCCACCAGCATTGATAATTTTACCAAATTTATTGGTTTTGAGATTGAGATAACTGTACCAAATATCCATGCCGCCACGTCCACCTTCTTTATTGCTGGAAAAATAGATGACGGGCATATTTTTGAAAGGATCAAATGCAAAGCTAACGTGAGTTACAGATACATTCTCTTCAAAGAGTTCAGGCACTATTATAGGTGCAGTCCACAGCCATTCTTTTTTGTCGTTGCGTATTTTTTTGATATGAAAAATATTACATATATATTTTTCCGTTTTTTCATCAAATTTACACGCTGTAATATAGGCATTTCGCTGCGATACATCAAAGCAAATACTGCTGATTTCTCTATCTGGAATTTGAATATCAAAGAGTTCTGCTTTTTGGAGATTGATGCCTCTGCCTTTGGCTAAATATAGTTTTCGGGTTGGCGAAACCTTGCCTTTTGAAAGTTGATATGTGTTGTAGTATTTCACCTTATCCAATTCTTGTTTACCATACAAAAGACCATCATTAGTAATAATAGGAGAAAAATCGGCCGCAGGGCCGTTGATAGCATCGGATAGATTATACACACTGTATTCAATTAAATCTAAACGCATATCTACCGAATCCAAATAGCGTTTGAGTTCATTTAAGTGTCTTGTCTCGGAAGGAAAATTGGTTTTGTTTTCCTTGTTTTTAAGAAAAAATACTGCAAAATCTTTGGCATCTTTATCCTTTTGCAACTTCATGGCAACTAAGGTCTTTTGATAAATCAATAGCGGATTGTCATATTTTTTAGCTAAAAGAGAATCGATATATAAGTTCGAGTTTTTAAAATCGCCCAATGAATTGAGCAATTTGGCATAATGATAAATCTGTTCATTATTTTCAAATCCTTTGTTTCGCAAGGCATCAAAGTATGCTTTTGCCAGAAAATAGTCGCCAGATTGAATCGCTCCTACACCATATCTAAAAAGTTTGCCTTTCCCTAGATTTGTATTGACATTCGTTTCTATTTGTGCCCAAATGTTTTTGGAAAATAGAAATATCAATAAAATGAAAAGTACTTTTTTTTTCATGTGCTATAATCTCATACAATCAATTGAAAATAATTTGCTCTTTGCTGGTTTGAAAATATACACTGCCGATAATTCAAAACTCCCTTTTTGGGATTCTTGATTGAGCCCAGATAGGGTAATGTCTACTGCTGCCCCAATTTTGAGATTATTGAGTTTTATCCCAAAAGTAGGTGTAAAGGCATCACTATTTCTATCTATGCCCCAGCGAAGCATAAAGCCCGAATAAAATTCATTGATACTATTTGGTTTGAATTTAATTAAACATCCCGAGAAAAATGCGTTGGCTTTTTGAGAATACAAAAAACTGGTCTTAGGCATTATAATAATTTTGTCGCTCAATGGAATATAACTATGTGCATTGAGCGATAATTTAATGGGTATGGTGCTATTAGATTGAAAATAAACATCTTTTGGGGTGTTGATGTTGCTAATAGCAATATCTAAAGTGTTGAGCGTGCCTTTAATGAGGAAATTGGCATTGACACCAGCACTTAAAAGGGGCGTGTATACATTCTCAGCATTGAAGGTTTCGTTGGAGGGATTCATAGGTTCAAATGTACCCGTATTGGGATCCCATTGACGGTCAAATGTCAATCGACTGTAATTAATAGATGTCAATTTAGTCCCAAACTGAACACCCGCACCTATATTGATTTTTTCAGATAAAAATTTATTGTAGGCTACGGTTCCCGAAAAACGATATTGTCTAAAAAAAAGCATGTCCAGCTTATCTTGCAGTCCCGAAACACAAATGGATAGATGATCTTCGGATTTGAACGTATGCTTGAAGGTAGCATCGGCAAAGGAAGTTTGAAGCGGTGCACCGTATTGATTCCATTGATTTCTATAAATAGCTGAAATTCGGAGCGATCCATCAAAATTTCCAATATTAGATGGATTTTGAAAGCTCATAGGATCCCAAAATTGACTAAAATGAATATCTTGGCTCCATACAGATGTGCCCAAAATATAAAATAAGAAAAAAAATATTATTTTCAAATTTTGCAAGTGCTTTGATGTTTTACTTTCCTAAACGGTGCAAATATACTCATAAAATTGAGAAAAATAAAGAAAAATTTAACTCAATCTTCCTTGTTTTTGTAGAATATCCAAAAATGTAATAGCATACCAACCAAAACTAATAGAAATAAGGGAATTTCTGGATTTGAATTAACATTTATAAAATCTAAATAGGAAATTATATATAACAACAGACCGATGAAGAAATATATTTTGTCTTTATTGTTTTTGAATTGAGTGTACAGCAGTGCTGAAAATATAAAATATAGATATAAAAATCCAATTGAAAATTCTTCTTTATTCGTAGTCAGTTTTCGGGATAAAAAGGATGCAAAAAATAATAGAAAAAGGAATAGTTGTTTATAATGTTTTGGTTTCATTAGTTTTGTTTATTGGGTTAATCTTCTTTATTCATATAATATAGCCAAAAGTGAATACCCATCCCCATAATGGAAGAAAAAATGGATAAAAATAGGCATGAAGAATTTGTTGAAATACTTGTTAAAATAGCAATTAGATAACAAAAAATACCTATGACAAAAAGGATATAATCTTTTTTTATACGAAATGTGGTGAAATAATACGCATAGATTATTAATGTAATATTCATTAGCGTTTTGTCCAATAGCTTATTTTCATAAAAATATTCTATTACAATTTGAAGTGCAAAAATCAATAATGCTAAATATAATAATTTCTTATTTTTCATCGTTTTCGTTTTGTTTATTTCGACGCAAAGATAAAGAAGTTATTTTTATTTTATGTTAAATAAAACAAAAAAGCACCCTAAATAAGGATGCTTTTGTATTGTAATAAAATTTAAAAAAATATTATTTTTGGTATTCTTTTTCTTCGTCGGCTTCTTTCATACCTTTTTCTATTTCGCTAGTGATACCTGCTTTGGCACTGTTGAATTCTTTGATTCCTTTGCCTACACCACGCATCAATTCAGGGATTTTTTTTCCGCCAAAAAATAAAAGAAGTGCAAAAATGATGATAACCCATTCCATGCCGCCTATACCTTGTATAAATAAATGATTCATGATTTTTTAATTTTTGAGTTTACAAATATACGTTATTTTTTTGTATTAAGAATTTGTTTGAACCAAAAAAGGCATTTTAACTACTACCGCTTTTAAGTTTTTGTCTCTTACTTTTACAAATACTTCGCTGCCCAATTTATGAAAAGGCGCATTGATATAGGCTATCGCTATTGATTTTTCCAAAGAAGGTGTTTGACTACCCGATGTAATTTTGCCAATCACTTCATGGTTCTCGTTCACTACTTCGTAGTCATGACGCGCTATGCCTCGGTCTATCATTTCTATACCTACCAATTTGCGAGTCGTGCCATTTTCTTTTAGATTTTGAGCAAAAGTTTTACCAATAAAATCTTCTTTGCTCAATTTTGTAATCCAGCCAAGTCCCGCTTCTATAGGATTGGTTGTATCATCGATGTCGTTTCCATATAAGCAATATCCCATTTCCAATCGTAGCGTATCTCTTGCTGCAAGCCCAATTGGTAAAATACCAAATTCAGCACCGGCTTCAAATATTTTGTGCCATAGCGCTTCTACATCTTTATTGGGAATATACAATTCAAATCCGCCTGAACCCGTATAGCCTGTAGCCGAAACAATAACATTTTCCACTCCTGCAAAAGTACCTTCTACAAAATGATAATATGCAATGGATGATAAATCTACTGAGGTCAATTTTTGTAATGCCGTCACTGCTTTTGGTCCTTGAACCGCCAAAAGACTCATGTCGTCGGATAGGTTTGTCATTTTAGTGTCAAAATGATTGTGTTTTGAAATCCAATTCCAATCTTTTTCTATATTCGAGGCATTTACTACCAAAAAATATTTCTCATCATTCATTTTATAGACAATCAAATCATCTACGATACCGCCTTTGTCGTTGGGAAGGCATGAATATTGCGCTTGTCCATTTACCAATTTTGAAGCGTCATTGGATGTGATATGTTGAATATGTTCCAATGCTCTAGGTCCTTCAAGCAAAAATTCGCCCATGTGGCTTACGTCAAAAACGCCTACGCTGTTTCTAACCTGCAAATGCTCTTCTTTGATTCCAGAATAAGAAATAGGCATGTTGTAGCCTGCAAACTCGGCCATTTTGGCGCCTAATGATATATGTAAATTTGTTAATGCGGTCTGTTTCATGATGTTAAATCCGATTTACGATTAAGTTAATTAATCTGGCAAAGTTACGATTTTTGACTTTATTGCGCGTTGAAATCTTAGTATATTTTAAAATGATTATTTAAAAAATTTTAAAATTTTTGTATTTTTGCAAAAAAGATATTCAATGCAAACTACTATAATTTTGGAGAACCATGATTTAGAGACTTTAGAAAAAGTTAAGTCGATACTAAAATCTATGCAAGTAAAGTTTACAATGAAAAAAACAAATGAATATAATGAAGATTTTGTAGCAAAAATTCTTGAAAGTAAAGAACAAGTAAAAAAAGGAATGACTACAAGGATTGATCCCAATGATTTCAAAGATTTTTTGGGATTGTAATATGAAGTATTTTGTAGAATTTTCTGAAAATGCTAAAAAAGACTTAGCAAAACATAAAAAAGCTGGAAATAAAAAAGTTTTAAGTAAACTAAATGAGTTGTTGCTAGAACTGGTTAATCATCCTTTTTTAGGCACCGGAAAACCTGAAATACTTAAATATTCTTTGTCTGGATTATGGTCTAGAAGATTGGACCAATCCCATCGAGTAATTTATCAAGTAGAAGAAAATATTGTATATATTTTATCCATTTGGGGACATTATGAATAGTGCAGTTTATACCAAACTTATTTATCCAGCATCCCCAGCAATTTAGACTCAATTTCATTTTCAGTCAAAGTACGGCAAAAACCATTTTTTGCGTGAAATTCGGCTAAATATTCTTGTTCAATTTGTCCTAACGTAGGAATACAAATAATATCTTTTTTATGGAGACAATATAAATCTATCAATGTGGTATAGCCACTTCTACAAATTATCGTTTTGGCGCCCGAAATC
>JBIILY010000079.1:0-5976 GCA_044338225.1 Chitinophagales bacterium | reverse complement strand
TTAATCTTTCTGGAGCGTAATTTCCCTGCATACTCATTTATTTTTTATTAAAAATGAACTGCAAAGGTAATTATTAAAAGATAAAAAACTTGAGTTAATACTAATCGGCACCATCAATTTTTGCTCGTTCTATCGCAAAACTACCTACTTTATTTCCAGTTTGCAAACCTACTTCACAATCACTTCTAAAATGTATTGCTCCATACATTCTTGAAATAGATGCTTCTTTTGCCATATTTTCATATTCAATAGCTTTTTGGGGATTTAAATATCCCAAGATAGTAGCCGCAGCACCGCTAAAAGTACTATGTCCCGAAATATAAGAAGGAAAATTGGGCAAGCCAATATCGGTTTTAATTCTGGGGTCAAATTGAGAAGGTCTTGGATTGAAATATGTATACTTTGTATTCCAGCAAACAATAGCAGCATCCATTAAAGACATATTGAGTAATGCCATATTTCTAGCCCAACGAACCTCGCTCAAATCCATAGTTACAAAATCATTTGCAGCTATATAATTCCAATGTCCGGGAGGTGTGTAAGTTCTAATTCCATCCGCCCAAAAATTTGCAATTCTCAACTGTTCTCTCGTTAAATTTTGTTTGATATAATATATTTCATCACATTCTTCTTTGAATTTATTTGAATGAGTAGACGGTGGCGGCCCTGGTCTTATAGTACTTTCCAAGGTAGCCTGACTAAATAAAAAAGGTTGAACTTTTCCAAAAAGAGGCAACATTGGAGGCCTTTCGGGAGATTCTAGACTTTTCCAAGGCATTTCGCCTATATCTTCACAATTTTTCTTCATAGCAGCCCAGTCATTAGGTGTTCCTACAGCAGCCCCTGCTTTATCGGTTCTGGCTCTAGCAATAAATTTAGCCGCAATAGCTTTCCCTATGATTTCACCCGCTTCAATATCACATCTAACGTTCAAACCTGATAATAATCGAGCTTGTTTATGTTCTTCAGCTTTCTTATTTATATAATCTTGTTCTCCAGGAAACAGCAACTTGAGAATTTCTACAGATGCAGCCATTATTGTAGCTTCTTCGCTCGGAAAAGAAGGTGATTTTTTTTGAGGCAACAGCACTTTTATACTATTGTCCATTGTATTTGGAGCGGCTCTATTGTATAATTTTTTATAATAAAAACAAGTAATAGCGGCATCATACTGCACTGCGCTGAGGTATGCGTATGCTCTTGCCGCATAGGGAGGATTTGCAAACGGAAAAGTTGGGTACGACAAAGGATTATTTGGATTGGGAACGGGATATGTTCCGTCAGGATTTTGATACGGTGGCAAATTGTATTTTGCTACCAATTCTCTCATAATTTCGTTCCATCTCAATACCGAACCTGCTCCCCAATACTTTAGATTTGACAATTCTTCCGCTGAAATTTCTTTTTGAATACTTTTTATTTCATTAATCTGAAGAATATAGTCTGGCGAAGACGTAGATATTGGCGAAGGGCAAGCAAAATCCTTGGGACTCGAAATAAGGATGGGCTTCCAATCGCCAGCATTTAAATCTTCGTTAATAGGAGTAAGCATTTTGTATTGGAGATTATTTTCCAAAACTTCTTTGGAACAAGTAGTCAAAAGAAATATGGTAGCAATAAAAAACAAAGTATAGAGTAGCTGTTTTCTCATAAATTTTAAATTAAAACTATAAATTATTTTTGTTTTTTTGGAAAGTCAATGATATAAAAAACCCCTGTATTAAATGACGTTGTCTGTCCAATATTTCGCCCCAGTATGGTTTGGTTGGCGTTAAACACAAAAGATAATCCATCTAAAAATGGTGCTTCATACTTTAAATTTAGACCAATTCGGGATGCATTCATTTGATTGCTCACAAAGGGCATTCCATTTCGCGGAATATCAAATCCGCCTAAGGTATTCATTTGTTCAAAAATTCCTTCAAATATCCAAACGCTGGTTCTATATCCTACTCTTACATTGAAATTAGTCATATTGGGCATATAGACCTCATTAGAGTAATGCATTTCTGTAGTATAATAAGAATATCTATCAAGAAAAACATTGCTTCTATACATAAAAGCACCCGATGCAGTAATCGATAAATTTTTCCGGTGATAATCAAGCATTAGCCTAGCGGTACTTACCTTTGAATTTAGCCCAATAGATAAAGGTAAAAAATCGGGATTATAATTCGAAATAGGATTGGAATATCCACCTAAAGCGATTGTATTAAAATCGCCTCCAAAAATTTCTTTTGAAAAAAACACATATTTAAGCCATAATGAAATATCTTGAAACCCTTTTTGACCATCCATTACACCTGCGGACGCATTCGTCCAAACATAAGGAACCGAAAACAAAAAATTTAATTTTTTAGAAATTCCAAAGTTACCATTTATAGAAATATTAGAAGATGTTACCGTGCCTAAATTTGCATTTTCTCTTTTTAAGTCTCCTTCCCAATATTGACTAAAGCTACTTTTGCCATAAGTTGCACCCACACAAAAATAGTTTTTTTGCATCATCAAACCGTCTATTTCAGTTTGACTATAAACCTGGAATGAAAAAATAAATAAAACAATCGTAAATATAAACTTCATAACTTATTTTATAACACAAACTTATCATATTTTACTAAAAATATAGATTTTTTTTTCAATTTTGATATTGCTCCCAAGCACTTCTATGCTCTTCAGCTATTTTATCAGCGAGCTTTTTGGGCTCGAGAACCAAGACTCTATTGCCCAGTCCCATTAATTCTTGTTCAAAATCGAAGGTTATGTGAAGATTATAACTATAAATGGATGTTTCCTCGTCTTTTGATTCCAGCTTTTGGGATTTGTGAAGCGGCAGCGATTCTATATATTTGGCTTGAAAATTTGTAAAAGACAAAAGCACTCGCTGTGGTTTTCCTGCTTCATAAATAATGCCAAAACTATCGTCGAAAAGCGATGCGACATCAATATGTTCGGGTTTTGAAAAATCTTTATTGGTCATAGCAATGTCCGAAATTCGGTCTATTCCAAATGTTCTAATTTTATCATTTTCATACGAAATCAAATACCACCTATTCTTGAATTCCTTGAGTGCCAAAGGCATTACTTCTCGGATAGTAGTATGTTCATCCCAGTTTTTTTTGTGCGTAAAACGGACAATTTTTCCTTTTTTTATAGCTTCCAAAATAAAATTGAAATTTTCCAGACCTAAGGCGCGTCTATTTTCGAGTATCACATAAGGCAAATTTTCGTGATTGTTTTTAATCGTATTTAATATTTCATAATTTTCAAGAAAATTCAAAAACTCCCAATGCCTAGAATCTTTATTTTCGATAAAATAACCTTTATTTTTTCTACAATATTCAATGTTTACCTCATACAAAGACCTAATTTCTTTGAAATCGCGTTCTATGGTGCGTTTTGAAATGCCCATTTTTAAGAGTTCGTTGACTTCTTTCAAATAATCAAAATTATTTTTGACCAAGTCCAAAATCTCTTCCATCGTAGCGTAATTTTTACTGCTTAAAAATTTCATTATCAATAGATAACGATGCAAATATGCTCCTTTTGCCATACAATATATTTTATTTTGATGCAAAGATACAAATTTACTCCGACAAAATGTGACGGTTTAATGAATTTATTTTTTGGAATAGATATAAAAACTTTGTAAAATATTTTTTTATGTAAATTTGCTCCATGAACAAAAAATCAATTAAAATAACTTCGCCGTCCAATATAGCCTTGGTGAAATATTGGGGAAAATATGGGAATCAATATCCTTGTAATCCTTCTATAAGCTTTACGCTCAATCATTGTAAAACTGAGATGGAAGTAGATATCACGCCCAAAAAAGCCGATAAAGCTTCAATAGAAGTCTATTTTGAAGGAAAAAAACATGAGAAATTTGTTCCAAAAATTGCTACTTTTTTTGATAAGATAAAAGACGAATATGCTGTAGTTTCGGAATATGATTGGGAAATAAAAAGCACCAATACCTTTCCACATTCCTCGGGCATAGCTTCTAGTGCGTCTTCTATGAGTGCGGTAGCAGCTGCTTTGGTAGCATTTCAGCATTCCGATATGGATTTGCAAGAAATATCACGACTGGCTAGAATAGGAAGTGGAAGCGCTTGCCGTTCGGTTTTCCCAAAAATAGCTTGGTGGGGAAAAGAAAAAATGATGCCTTTGTCTAGTCACGAGCACGCTATTCCTTGCTGGGAAGAAATGGATGAAGTGTTTTTGGATTTTAAAGATACCATTTTGATAGCTTCATCGGGCGAGAAAAGTGTGAGTAGCACAGCAGGACACGGACTGATGAATAATCATTTTTTTGCGGAAAGACGCTATGCACAAGCGCATCAGAATGCACTGGAAATATATCATGCTATGCGCAGCGGCGATTTGGAACGATTTGGTGAAATTGTAGAAGAAGAAGCCCTCACCCTTCATGCGTTGATGATGATGAGTTCGCCGTCTTTTATCCTGCTAAAGCCTGCTACATTGGCTATGATAGAAAAGATAAGACTTTTCCGAGCGGAAAGTAAATTGCCTGTTTATTTCACATTGGATGCAGGGCCTAATATTCATCTATTATACCCCAATTCTATTGCGAAAGAGATAGCGCTTTTTATTGATCAAGAATTAAAGCCTTTGTGCGAAAATCAATTTTTGATAAAAGACGAAGTGGGGCAAGGTTTGGAAATTATTTCAAAATCATTCTAATTAAATGCAACAAAAAAGAACTCATTTCCCATCCAAAGTGATTCTTTTTGGAGAATATTTGGTTCTTTTTGGAGGCGATGCATTGGCCATTCCATTCCAGACTTTTTCGATGCAAATTACCCATCAGCCTCAAGTAGATTTTAAAAACGTTTTATCGGATTTTTCTAACTATCTGCTCTCTCTTTCTTTGTTCGAAAATAGAATTGATAAATCATTATTAGCTTCCTTTTTTGAAACAAATTCGCTTGAAAGCAAAATCCCGATGGGTTATGGATTGGGAAGTTCGGGCGCTGTGGTGGCTTGCTTTTATGAAATATTCATAAGAGATAAAAAGGAATCTTTGGTTGAAATTCAACAGGAATTGGCCTCAATGGAAGCTTTCTTTCATGAAAAAAGTAGTGGATTGGATCCATTGACTTCGTATATTCAAGAGCCAATTCTTATCCAACAACAAATTCCCAAAAAAATATCGCTTCAAAGAGATGTTTTATCGCCGTTTTGGCTTTTTGACAGCGGGATAGCTCGCAAAGCACACGAAGCGATTTATATCTTCAAAGAATTGATGACTCAAGATGCTTTTCAAAAAGTTATAAAAGAAAAAATGCTACCCATCAATCAATCCATTATACAAAAAATGATAGAAGGGACTGATATTCAACACGAAATAAAAGAACTTTCCCAACTACAATTTGAATTATTTGAGGCATTAATTCCTGCCACTGTTAAAGAAATTTGGCAAAAGGGATTGGAAACCAACCGCTATTATATGAAACTATGTGGCGCAGGCAAAGGTGGATTTTTCCTTATTTATTCAAATGAAAAAGAAGCAGTAAAGGGAAGTTTGAGATTGTTATAAAATCTATTCAAAATATTGAATAATTTTAGCCTTATTTTTTTAAACAAAAAAAATAAATACTAAAAATATGAAAATCAATCGATTAATTAAATTTTGACTAAAAAATTTGTAACAAAATACACCCAATTTTTGGCATTTTTTGTAACAAAATACACCCAATTTTAGCGGATTTTTGTAACAGAATACACCCAATTTAGTCCTCAGCGGTCATCATTTCCCAAAGTTTATCCTTGAGTTTATCCAAATTTTTATTGGCAATAGATGATATAAATATCAATTCTACGCCTTTTAGTTCGCTGCGATACCAGTTTTCAATTTCCTCATCGATTAAATCCGATTTTGAAATGGCGATAAGTCTTTTTTTGTCGAGCAACTCTGGGTTGTATTTTTTCAATTCATTGATAAGAATGTCATAT
>JBIILY010000078.1:0-6010 GCA_044338225.1 Chitinophagales bacterium | reverse complement strand
ATATTTCCACAAAAAGGCAACAAATACGAGTTCATAACAGGGTTCATTTCTACTAAAACAAAATTTCTCTCATTTTTTGATTTGTTTGGAGAAATGCCACAAAATTATCATTATTTAATTTAAACGACCTGGTGTTTGTAGCATGAGCAGGATTAATTTGCCTTCCATGTTCCCACAATCTATAACATAAATGCGGGCCTGTAGCCAATCCAGACTGCCCTACATAGCCAATAATTTCTCCTTTTTGGACATGCTGTCCTACTTTAATGGCTGCAAAACGGGATAAATGTAAATATTGTGTGGCAAAAGCACCATGGTGTTTTATTTTGAGATACAAACCATTGCCGGCTTGCATATTTTTTTCTATTAAAATGCCTTCTGCGGCAGCCAAAACAGGCGTTCCGATAGGTGCTGCAAAATCAATACCCAAATGGGGCTTTATAATTTTTTCGATAGGATGGAAACGAGCTTGACTATAATGCGAGGTTACGCTTCCAAAAGGCAACGGCATAGCCAAAAACATACCTTGAAGGGATTGTCCATTTTCATCAAAATAGGCCTTGGCATGCTCAAACCAAAAAGCCATTTTCACTTGCTTGGGACTCAAGAGCGATGCGCCTAGTATGTGCATTGATTCTTCCTTATGCAATCTGGGAATGATTTGAAAACAAATGGAAACTTGGGTAGTAGCATCCAAAGTTTGGAAATTGATCTTATCTTTGAAAATTTCAAAAAACTGGTTTTTCAGCATTTCATTACCTATTTTTTGATCCAAAGAATCATAAATAGATTGTCCTGCAAGACATTTGAAGCATTTTTCTTCAATTTTTGAGGCAGTTTGAGCTTCATTTGTAACCTCTACAAAATCATGCTCCTTATTATTTTCTGGAGCATTGCATCCCAGCAAAACCATAATTATACAAAGAAAAATACAATATTTTGGACTCAACGATTAAAATTTATAACATCCATAATCGCCTTTTCGCTTGCCATTGCTGCTGCCAAAAGATTCATAAGATTCCTCTTTTGGCTTGGATCGAAAAGGATTTATCTTCAATGCGAAATAAAAATCTGCTGCATTCAATTTGGATTGTTTAAACAAAAGGGCATTCAATTGATCGGAGCCAATGGTAAGAAATCCCAATCGAATATATGCGCCTAACCCAAACATTTTATCTTCTATAAATGATAGAGGCAGGCCTATCTCAAACCATCTTTTTTCAAATCTTGGCACAATTCCCATCATATTCATAGCCAGCACTTGTCGTTCGCCAAAAGCTATCCTACGTTGTATAGAAGCACTGGCAAAGACATGTTTTAGCACTCTATAATCCACCATTAAATTCAACGTAGAAGGTAATGCCATAGAAAAGGATTGGCTAACTTGAGAAGCTAAAGGATCGTCGTAGACAATAGATGAGCTCGTCTGGACAATATCGTCTATATATTTACTTCCATTCAAATATTTGGAAGGAACGGAAGTAGCCGAGGAAATAATATATTTATGAACTTGTGTGTTTTTATCAAATTGAATCTGTCCTAAATCTTTTATTGATGCGCCTATTTTCAAGGCATATTCTGTAGGATATTCCTCTTCATCGGCATCGCTCTGGGGCACCAAATATTCAAAACCAAGGTCTAATCCATATCCCTTCCCATTTTGGGTATATTTATAATCATTGAGATTGGTGGATTTTCCCGTACTAAATCCTATTTCTACATTTGAGCTTCCGGTAATGATACTGTCTTGAATTTTTACAAAATTAAAGTTGGATTTATTAGCGATATATCCCGCTTCATACCCCATCAAATATTTAACATTGGCCCCAATAGATATTTCATGACCCGAATTACCTATCTGAAATTTTTTTCCAGCATGAAGGCCTATTTCCGACCATTGCATAAAGCTTACATCAAAAGGATTGACCTGACGTTTTGAGAAATCTACAATATTTTTTAAATCATAATAATTGAAAAAGGTAGGGACATCGGGTGCACTAAAAGTGAGTCTAGCATTGGTAAAAAAACCAAACGAAAAATCTTTTACACGAAAAACCAACGAAGGTCCATGAACAACCATATTCATCATCAAACCTACATAATTTGAGGTGGGATTGTTCATATAAAACAAGGCTTGCTTATCTGGATTGTAATTGCTGGGTATGGAATCCGAAGCATTTTTGACTTCTTTTTGCCCGCTCAAAAGACTCAAGCCACTTTCATTGGCAATAAAGCCTGTTTGAGTATAAAATCCTACCCCAAACCCGACTAAATTAGCATCCCATTTGATTTTTTGACTAGTAAAAACCGCTGGATTATCTTGAATACCCAACGAGCCCGAATAATTGGAACGATAAAGTCCATAATATTTTTGAGAAAATAAAACCGTACTCCCCATCCATAAAAATATTGTAATATATCGCCTCATCCCTTTCTATAACGTTCAAAATGCAAAAATGATATATTTTTTATAAAAAAAATGTTAAAAAAAATGAAGACTTGGCTTTAACTCTT
Source organism: Chitinophagales bacterium (assembly GCA_044338225.1). Classification (GTDB taxonomy): domain Bacteria; phylum Bacteroidota; class Bacteroidia; order Chitinophagales; family JADJOU01; genus CHPMRC01. The sequence continues at coordinate 3,496 of JBIILY010000078.1, read as the reverse complement.
CCTCACCATTCTCAAAACCGATTCTTGGGATGATTTTTCTTCGATATTAGCTATCGATACCCAGCATACTTCATTGGATTCATTAGTATCAAACAAAATGGGCTGGCGGTCATCCGCAAAAAACAGATAGCGAACATCATAATGAAAGTGACCCGGCACGCCTTTTTTATTCTCAGGAATCCAATGTACATCTATATCAAAAATTTGATTTGGAAAAGATTCCAAAGGCTCTATACCCGATTCTTCAATAATTTCTCGCAGTGCTGCATCGCATATCGTTGAATCTTCGGGTTCTATATGGCCTCCTAGCTGAAACCAACTATCCAATCCTTTGTGGTGCGTAAGCAATGTTTGTGATTTATCCATAGAAAGTACCCACGCCGATGCGGTAAGATGCCCTTCCAAGTGTTCTCTTTTCCAAAAGTCAGGTGTGTTTTTTACAAAATCTAAGGTTTTCGAGCCGTGTATATCCTCAGGATATTTGAGGAGATACATTTCTATTTGAGATATGACTGCGGTTACATCCATTCTAATCCATTGAAATAGTTAATTTTACACATTCTCTCCCCACGATAGTTTCCAAAATACCTATCGATTCGGCATTGACTTCCAAGAGCATATTTCTAGACAAAAAGGTCAAAGACTCTCGCATGGCTTCCATCTCTGTATCTTCTTCCATTATAATATCTTCTTTTTCGTCAATATCTTCTTCTATATCAATAGTAGCATCTATAAAATTATCGTCATCGGATATTATTTCTTCGCTATTTACCGCTTTTGGAGGCGTAGTGGTATCGGAAATTTGTTGCCCATCAAAAATATTAAAATAAACCGTGGTTTTTCCTTTATGATCGCCAAAAAAAGTTTTTAAATCATATATTTGATTGATTGTAAGCAATTTGGCATCTATAAAAATGTCCATTTTTTTTACTTTGGACCAAGCGTTTTCCAACAAATAAATATCAATTATTTTGTCAAATTCTATTTTATTTCCTCCATCTCGTGGTGTAAATTCATCTTTTTTGATTTTGACAATTATATACATGCCATTTTTCAAAAAATTTTCATATTTCACTAAGTTATCCCCTTTCAACCTCAAGTCGGTCTTGCTGCTAAAGTTCGCCAAGGTAAATCGTCCATAGCGCTTTCCTTGCTTATCGATAGCAATATTGACGCCACTTACCATCCCTGCCATAAGTACGGTCCCCGATTGTAGGGTAAATTTCTCAAAATTTTGAAAACTACAATCTTCGATAATTTTTCGGTATGGGTCTAGCGGATGCCCACTCAGATACATGCCCAAAACTTCTTTTTCTTTGTCCAAGCGTTCTAACACATTAAAATCACCTAATTTTGGCGGAACGGGCTTGTCCACCATATCTACAAACACATCGCCAAAGAGATTGCCCCCACTGGTTTGGCTCGAGTTGACGCTGTTTGAGAATTTGATCAATCGTTCGATAAAAGAGCCGTCTTTATCCGAAACCACTTCGTAATATTGCTCTCGAGTTAAATCCGCAAAACAATCAAAAGCGCCGCCCATGGCCAAAGGTTCTAATGCACGCTTATTGACAACCGTTGAACCCAATCGGGATACAAAGTCATATATATCGGCAAACTCGCCTTTGACCGCACGATTTTCCTCCATTTCTTTCACCAAATTTTCGCCTACCCCTTTCAATGCAGACAACCCAAATCGAATCTGTCCTTTTTTATTTACTGTAAAACGATAGGATGATTCATTGACATCGGGCCACAAAACTTCGATGCCCATTTTCTTGGCTTCTTGCATATACTTTCCTACCTCGTCGATATTATCCATGTTGTTTGACACCAAACCTGCCATAAACTCTGCGGGATAATGCGCCTTGAGATACGCACAATGATAGGCCACCAAAGCATAACACGTAGAGTGTGATTTATTGAAGGCGTATTGAGCAAATTTCTCCATATCTTGCCAAATCTTATTGGCTTTATCTTCTCGATGCCCGTTGAATATACAACCGTCAATATAAATGGTATAAAGCTTATCCATCTCTTCCTTCACTTTCTTTCCCATAGCTTTTCTAAGACTATCGGCTTGCCCTTTGGTAAAATTAGCCAATTTTTGACTCAGCTGCATTACCTGTTCTTGATAGACCATGATCCCATAGGTTTCTTCCAATATTTCCTTTGAATCTTCTATGTCATAGGTTACTTTTTCGCGTCCATGTTTTCTATCGATATAATTGGGGATATAATCCAAAGGCCCTGGTCTATACAAGGCATTCATGGCTATCAAATCCGTAAATCTATCGGGTTTTAATCCTATCAAACTCTTTTTCATTCCCGGACTTTCAAATTGGAAAATCCCATCGGTTTGTCCTTTTTGAAAGACCTCAAAAGTCAAGGTATCATCCAATGGCAATTTAGCCAAATCGAGTTCTAAACTATGACGCTGACGAATAATTTCTACAATAGATTTGAGAATATTGAGGGTTTTCAATCCCAAAAAGTCCATTTTTAGCAATCCTGCTTTTTCTACAAAACGGTTGTCGAATTGGGTAACGAGCATACTACTATCTTTGGCGGTAGCTACTGGTATTAAGGTTTCCAGGCTTTCGGGCGCAATAATAACCCCACAAGCGTGAACGCCCGTATTTCGGACATTTCCCTTTAATTTAACGGCATAATCAATGATTTTTTTTGCCGTTTCATCCTCTTTATACATCAATTTCAATCCTTCGGCCTTGGCTACCTCATCGGGTTTCATGCCATTTTTCATAGACTTATACACTTCATCATTGAGCAAATCTTTGAGTGTAATGCTATCGGGAACCGTTTTGGCTATTTTGTTTACTTCAAAAAGAGGCACATCCAGTACACGCCCCACATCTCTAATGGCTGATTTTTCCTTCATGGTGCCAAAAGTGATAATCTGGGACACATTGTTTTTGCCATACTTGGCTACCACATAGTCTAGCACACTTTGCCTGCCTTCATCTTCAAAGTCAATATCTATATCGGGGAAACTGACCCTTTCTGGATTGAGAAAACGCTCAAAGAGCAAGCCATATTGGAGTGGATCTACCTGGGTAATATCAAGACAATACGCCACCACACTTCCTGCCGCAGAGCCCCTTCCTGGCCCAACCCATACATTCATTCTTCGTGCTTCGCGCAAAAAATCTTCAATAACCAAGAAATATCCTTCAAATTTACTCGTGAAAATAGTAGTCAACTCCAGCTCTATACGCTCAATAACATGAGCTGGAATGATGTCGCCATATTTTCGTTTTGCACCTTCATATACAAGATGACGCATCAATTCTTGTTGATCTTTGAAATTGTCGGGAATGGTAAAATTAGGCATCATAATGTCTCTAACCAAACTTATTTTTTCTATTTTATCTACAATCTGCTGAGTATTTTCAAGCGTATAAGGTACATCGGCAAAAAGAGTGCCCATTTCTTGCGTGGTTTTGAAGAAGAATTGATCATTGGGAAATCCAAAACG
>JBIILY010000077.1:0-6023 GCA_044338225.1 Chitinophagales bacterium | reverse complement strand
CGAAAAATTGAAGATATTAAAATAGGCATGACTTTGGAAGGTCAGGTAACCAATATTACAAATTTTGGTGCTTTTGTTAATATTGGTATCAAAAATGAAGGTTTGGTTCACATATCAGAAATGAGCAATAATTTCATAAAAGATCCCAATGAAGTAGTTTCGCTCAATCAAAAAGTACAAGTAAAAGTTATCGATATTGACATGACTAGAAATAGAATACAATTGAGCATGAAGGCTTAATGGAAAATTAAAATTTTATTTTTTCCAATCTATAATTTGCTTTGTGATAGTATAACCATTCTCTGGTTGCGTCCAATCATTCAGTACATTTTGTTTTTTTAGATTGGATTCTAGTGCATATACAAGCCCTACATTATTAGCATAATAATCATAAACCCATAATTTTTCAATAGCATTTTCATCATTTGCTTTTTGTATCAAAGTGGATTGAGCAAAAGTATTGCTAAAAACAGAAATGGGTTGATTCACATTTTTATAAATATAGGTCCAATCGGACATATACGCCAAATCATCGGTTGTTTGAATAAGCTGATTGCCTTTCCAAGTCGTATTTTCGGATATAGGAAAAACCAGATTGATAAATTGTACATTATTACGATTGTATACCATCATGGTATTGGTTCGTTTTACAGAGTTTTTCTTGTAAAAAACATAGTTATCGATTGCATTTTTTTTGACATAAACATCAATCTCATATTCATTTTCATTTCCAAATTGAGTAATTTTAGAACGAATCACTTCCTTCACAAAAGAAGTGCTGCGTTCAGTAGTAACCAAAGTATCTAAACTACTTTTTTTATATAAAACTGTATCCACTTGATATTCTGTCCAATACCCTTCGTAGATAGGACACCAAGTAGTGTCTTTCAGTGGAGTATAGAAAACTGAATCATCCAATTTCTTTTTACAAGAGTAAAAATAGCTAAGAAAAATAAGACCTAAAAAAATGAAACGAAAGTTCATATTAAAATTTAAAAAGATTAATACCGAATATGAATTAATAATCTGTCAAAAAATGACCGAAACGACTTCAAAGACGGCATTACACCAAAAATGAAATGGTATAAGAACGAGTAAATGTACTTAATCCCTTTTTAAAAATTAAGATTTTGCTTTGTCCGAAACTTCATGCACAGCATAAGTTGGACACGTTTTTTTCTTACAAGAATAAGAAGTGATTAACAAAATTCCAAAAACAACAATAACGACTTTTTTCAACATACCAAAAATTTTAAAATACTAGTGTTAATAACGTGCAAAACTACTAAAAAAATATATTTTGAAAATATTTTTTTTATTTGAAACTTTTTAGAATTTTTTGTCGTTATAAAGACGTTAAAAAAATTAATATAAATTATGCGTCAACTCAAGATCTCCAAATCCATTACTAATCGTGAAAGTCAATCGGTAGAAAAATACCTACAAGAAATTGGAAGGGTAGAATTGATAACGGCTGAGGAAGAGGTTGAACTAGCAAAAAGAATTAAAAAAGGTGATCAAATTGCGCTTGAAAAATTGGTAAATGCCAATCTTAGATTCGTAGTTTCGGTAGCAAAACAATATCAAAACCAAGGACTTACGCTCAATGACTTGATCAATGAAGGCAACGTAGGATTGGTAAAAGCAGCACAAAAATTTGACGAAACGAGAGGTTTCAAATTTATATCTTATGCTGTATGGTGGATTCGTCAGTCTATTATGCAAGCCTTGGCAGAACAATCTCGTTTGGTTCGTTTGCCATTGAACAAAGTAGGTTCTCTATCAAAAATTCGTAAAGCTTTGATTCAATTGGAACAAGAGTTTGACCGTGAACCTAGTATTGAAGAGTTAGCAAATTATTTGGATATTAGTCAAAGAGAAGTAGAGCAAACCTTGAAATTATCTTCAAGACACACCTCTTTGGATGCTCCATTGATTGAAGGAGAATCCAGTTCATTGTCCGATGTACTCCAAAATGATAATGCAGACTTTGCAGATAGTTTCTTGGAATACGCCGATTCATTGAAAAGAGAAACGGAACGTTCTCTTAGCACACTTACATTTAGACAACGTGAAATTATTAAATTGTATTTCGGAATTGGAATCGACCATCCGATGAGTTTGGAAGATATAGGGGATGAGCTGGGCATTACACGTGAGCGTGTGAGACAAATTAAAGATAAAGCGATTTTAAAGCTTCGTTCTGCAAGTCGAAGCAAATTATTAAAATCATATTTAGGATAAACTTAAAAAGCCTCTTTTGAATTGAAAGAGGCTTTTTTTTTATTTTTCCGTTATTACTTTCTATATTTTTTTCAACTTTTTGCTACATTTTTGAACAATAATAAAAAATTGAATTTTCACATACTTTTTCAAGTAAACTCAAGGTTGAATATATGAGAGGTCGATATAGAGAATCGATTTAAATTATAAATCATCTAAAATAAAAGCGTATGAAAAAGGGAATTAAAATTAAAAAAAGACAAGGTGCAGAAAAGATTCATACCCTAATCATCACCAATGTATCGGATACTAGTACCAAACCTTCGTCAGATTCTGGTACAGGTAAAGGGAATTCTAATCAGATACCAATCCGAAATAAATAATCGCTTTTTCAAAACAAATCCTTATTTTTGTTTTGAAATGACAAAAATTGGAAAAACTTTTAATATAGGACTAGATGCCAAACGCGCCTATCACAATAAGACAGGGCTGGGCGTATATAGTAGAAGTATTATTGAGGCATTGGAGCAATATTACCCAAAGCTTACGCTGATTTTATTTAATCCCAAAAAATCATCTTCATTTCAGTTTAATCACAAAGAGATAACACCCCATCATTTTATTTCAAAACGATTTCATAGTTTTTGGAGGAGTTTTTTATGGTCCGAGTCTCACAAACAAAAAATGGATTTATTTCATGGGCTTAGTGCAGAATTGCCTTTTAACATGCCTCCAGCTATTAAAAAGGTAGTGACCATACATGATTTACTTTTTGAGCGTTTTCCCTCGGATTATCCTTTTTTTGATCGATTTATGTATCGCCTCAAAGCAAAATATGCTTGTAAAACAGCGGATATTATTATTGCTGTAAGCGAAGCTACGAAAAAAGACCTAATAGATTTTTATAAGATCCAATCTGAAAAAATTGTTGTCATTGGGATTCCTTTTGCTCAAAAAAGCATTACTATTAAAAAAGCAATTGATATTTCCAAGCCTTTTGTTATATGTATAGCCAGTTTTATTCCTCGAAAAAATCAAGAAAATCTGGTTTTAGCATTTGAAAAAATAGCATCTATCGTTGATTTTGATTTAATATTAGTCGGCAATCCACGTGGCACTTATTTTAGAAAAGTTCAAAAGCTAATTCAACAATCTAATGTTTCCAATCGGATACATTTACTCAGTCAGCTTGAAGATAACCAGATTACTTGGCTCTATAAAAATGCTCTTTTCTCTGTTTACCCTTCACATTACGAAGGATTTGGAATACCTGTTTTGGAATCAATTTCGAATAAGTGTCCAGTTTTGGCCAGTCAAATACAATCTACAGAAGAAATATCTAATGATGTTCCACTTTTTTTCAATTCAAAATCTGTTAAAGATTTGTCAGAAAAAATGCTTTTTCTCTATGAAAATATAGAAAACATGAAGACAAACACTATAATACAACTTCCCAAAATTCTGGAAAAGTATTCAGATAAAAAAATAGCGGATTCACTATTCCAGGTATATCAGCAACTACTGAATGATTAACAACCTATATATTTTAATAATCGATCAAAGAAAATGACCGAAACAACTTAAAGTTCGGTATTATAGACAAAAGAAAATGATATTTTTTAATACACGAAGGGTATAATATATACTTCAAGGAGGTTGATTTTTTTTTCTGTAGAATTTTATGGCATTTTTTAAGTTTTTTTTCATTTTCATGTAAAAAAGTTATTTTATATTTGTAGCTTAAATCTAAAATTATTATTATAATGAAAAAAATAAACATTCTTTTAACTATTATAGCCATTGCTATTGGCTATAGCTGTAATCAAAAACCTGCTGAGCCTTCTACTGAAGAAATTGCATCTAAAGTTACCGAAAGATATGGTGATGCATTAAATATATATAAAGAAAAAGCACAACAAGATTGTGCACTTTCAATAGATGCATCAGTAATTGCAAAATTGGCTGATACAACGAAATAAATTTAAAAAAATTAAATCTAAATAAAATGAAAAAAATAGCACTTATTCTATCCATTACAATATATGGTTCTTTTTTTATTACAAGCTGTGAACAGCCCAAAGCCGATCCTACTGTAATGGAAAATAAAATAAAAGAAGCGTACGAAACTAAAAAAGCTGAAATAGATGCGGAAGTAACAAAAGCTTGTGAAACCAAAATCAATGATAAAGTAAAAATGTTGCAAGATTCTATTGCTTCATTAAGTGCTGCTCAACAAGCCGCAGCCATGGCAAAAATGCAGAAAGAATTAGCGATAGCTCAAAAAAAGGCAGCAGATTTAATTAAGAAAAATGCTCAAAATAATAAAAAACCAAACAACAATGGTAAAAAACCTCCTATTTTAGGACCAGGAGGTGTAAATAAACCCACGTACGACAACAATGGAAATCAAACAGGACAAGCAACAGGTAGAGAAAATGCACCTGAAAGTACTGTTAAAAAAGATGTGAATGGAAATCAAATAGGAACTGCTCAAGGAAGATAAAAAAAAAGCCTCAACAAATGTTGAGGCTTTTTTTTTAAATTCTAATATTTTAACTAATATCTCAAAATTGTAACATTATTATCAACTCTTGTCGTTCCTCCAGAAAGGATATAAGTAACCGTGTAAGTGAATTTCCAACTATTATCAGATTGAAGAACTCCTGTACCTTTGAAAACATATCCACCTTGAGGCGTTTCATCCAATGTAATTGTAGTTGAATTTGTAATTTTTGCTTTGGTCTGTACCAAAGAGCCACTCGATTTATAACCTGCTCCAAGATCCATAATAACAATATCTACAATATTTCCTGATGCAACAGTTGAAATTGAAGAACTTGCACTAAATGGAGTTGTAACACCATTATATGTAGAAGAAGTACTATTCGACCAAGTTTTGATTAATGTAGTAATAACAGTTGTACTACAGCTAGTTCCAGTGTAACCTGCTTCACAACTACAATCACAAGAATTTGTGTTACTTACCAAAGTTCCTTTTCCGCTACAAAGCGTAGTTGCTGACTTATCTTTACATGGATCTGATGTACAAGATTGAATTGTGATAGACAAAAAACCTAACGCCATTAAAGCTATTGAAAATTTTTTCATAATTTTAAATATTTATTTTTGATTAAGAAGCAAAATTAAGTTTTTTTTTATAAATACGAAGCACTTTTCTGTGAGATATAGTTAATAATCCTTAAAAAAAACTCCATTGTTAGATAAAAATGAACTTTGGCTCCATAATTCGGCCTTTTTGATAAATAATTCTTCGTTTTTTTCTTAGTATGTTTATCTTTGCAACGATATTTTTGGGGAATTGCTGAAATGTTGTATTTCACAAATTCTTAAAAAAGGGAATTCGGTTAAAATCCGAAGCAGTGCCAGCTACTGTACGTAGAGTTTTCAATATAATATTGGAATAAGAGCGAGACACCATACATCCACTGTTTGATAATCAAATGGGAAGGATTCTCTCTCAAAGACTTTACAAGCCAGGAAACCTACCCAATGAGAATGTTAGTTTCATTTTTCTGTGCAAAGAATGAGAGGAACACACAAATTTTTGAAAAACATTGAAAAAATGTATATACAACAGGCTATTTATAGTCTTGTTATGTCTTTGTGTATATAATTTACAAGCATCGCTAGCCGATAGCTTGATACGTATTTCGTCCATTCAAATCACTTCCAAAAAGACCGAGAAAATTTTATTTTCAAATCATTTATTTTCTGCGAACAAAATTCAAAATAGCTCATCTAATTTTTATGTTAAAAATTATGGAATGGGACAATTGAGC
>JBIILY010000076.1:0-6041 GCA_044338225.1 Chitinophagales bacterium | reverse complement strand
TTTAAGCGCTAAATCTTCTTATATCCCTAAAGGAGGAACTGGATTTGGTGTAAGACTGTTATATAATTTCTTTAAATCAAAAGTAAAATAATAAAAACCCGTGGAAGAAAAGAAAAAACCTGTTCTAGGGATTACGTTGGGCGATATTAATGGTATTGGCCCACAAATAATCCTAAAAGCATTGTCAAATGAGCGTATATTCAACAAATGCCAGGTTGTAATTTTTGGTAGTGAGAGTGTGTTGCAGTTTTATAAGAAACAATTCCCTAATCTCAAAACGCCTTTTCATGTATTAGCCAAAGATGAAAAATATCATTCCAAGATGGTAAATCTTGTAGAATGTTCGGACAAACCTTTGACCGTAAACATGGGTATTTCTTCTGATTTTTCAGGATCTATGAGTGTACGGTTTCTCAATGAAGCATTACAATATTTTCAAGCTGGAAAAATAGATGCACTCGTTACGGGGCCGGTAAACAAAGAGTTTGTCAAAACAAATCCCCCTTTTACAGGACATACGGAATTCATTGCTCAAAAATTGAATGAAAAAGACCCAATGATGATTATGACAAGTGATTACCTTCGCGTAGCCTTAGCATCGCATCATTTGGCATTAAAAGAAGTAAGTAGCAAGTTAAATGCAGCGGTTTTACTTCAAAAAATAAAAACACTCAATGAATCTTTAAGCATTGATTTTGGAATACAAAGACCCAAAATTGCGGTATTAGCTTTGAATCCTCATTCGGGAGAAGGCGGAAAAATAGGAACGGAAGAGCAAGAAATTATAATTCCTGCTCTGAAAAAAGCGGAAGACCAGAAAATTATTGTTCAAGGTCCTTTTGCTGCAGATGGATTTTTTGCAAGTAATAAATTTCAGCATTTTGATGGCGTATTGGCTATGTACCACGATCAAGGCTTGATTCCTTTCAAATATATTGCGGGTATGGAAGGTGTAAATTTCACCGCTAATCTAAATATCGTTAGGACTTCTCCAGACCACGGAGTTGCTTTGGATATAGTAGATAAAGGCGAAGCCGATCCACAATCTATGACACATGCCATATACGAAGCTTTGGATATCCTTCAAATGCGAACAAAGATGAAGCAGTATCATGAAAAACCTTTGGCTAAGTTAGAAATAAAGGACCTAGAGAGATAATAACTTTTTTAATAAATGAAAATTTTCAAATTTGGGGGTGCGTCGGTAAAAGATGCTACTAGTATCCAAAATGTAGTTAGTATTATTGCAGAATTCTCAAAAGAGGATAGAATATTTGTAGTAGTTTCGGCCATTGGTAAAACAACCAATTTTTTAGAAACGATTGTCAAGCAAATATTATCGGATGCTACTGAAGCCAAACGATTGATGCAGGATTTAATCGATACGCATAAAACATTAGCCATAGCACTTTTTGAAGGGAAAGAAGATGCGGCATTATTTCAAGAATTTGAAAAAGTATTGCAACGAACCTATGATTTTATAGATAGAAATGAATCGCCCAACTATAATTTCATCTATGATCAAATTGTAAGTCAAGGCGAAGTTCTATCTAGCTTGTTATTAAATGCCTATGTAGGCTATACCCATCTAGATACGACCTTTATTAATGCCCGAAACCTCATTAAAACCGACAATAACTATACCGACGCCAATATTCTGTGGGAAGAAACCGAAGCAGCCGTGCAAGAAGTACTGCATGCTTCTACTTCAAAAATCATGGTTACGCAAGGATTTATCGGATCTAATGTAGAAATGCTCTATACTACCCTGGGCAGAGAAGGTTCGGACTATACGGCAGCGATATTGGCTTATGCACTCAAAGCGGATGAATTAACGATATGGAAAGATGTAAAAGGAGTCTATACAGCAGATCCTAAAAAATTTCCAGAAGCCACCTTAATAGATAAATTGTCGTATAAAGAAGCTATTGAGATGACTTTCTACGGTGCTCAAATCATTCATCCCAAAACCATCAAACCCATCCAAAATGCCAATTGTATTTTAAATGTACGTTCATTTATAGACAAAGATTGTAAAGGCACGCAAATAGGGAATTTTGAGATAGAAAAATACAACCCTGTGGTGGTACTAAAAGAAAATCAAGTTTTATATACTTTTTCGGTAAAAGATTTTTCTTTTTTGAACGAAACCAATTTAGGAAAAATCATTGAAACCTTTGGAAAATATAGCTTGCGAATCAATCTAATGCAAAATACTGCGATTGAATTTATTGTTTGTACGGATGAAAAGATTGGTAAAAATGAATTTATTATTTCTGCATTAGGCTCTACATTTGACATTACCATTGAAAAAAATCTGAAACTACTCTCTATTCGACATTTCAACGAAGATATCATAAAGAAATTGACTCAAAGCGAACCGATTTTCATTTCTCAGCGAAATCCAAATACGGTGCAGTATTTGATAAGATAATAATTAAAAGATACTAGATTTTAGATGATTGGGTATTAAGTGATTATTCAAATTTATTGCTGATAATCCAAATTTCTATTAAATCCATCTTTGATTAAGATATTACCTACAAATGCGATAAAGAAACAGAAAGTCCCAACCAATGAAGCCGACAATACTACACCTATATCTTCGCTCAAATATTTAAAAGACAGCGAAATAGGAATTATGGTTGCCCTTACAAAATTAGGAATGGTGCTACTGGCAGTCGAACGAAGATTGGTCCCAAATTGTTCAGTTGTATTCATCACAAAAAGCCCCCAATATCCTGTACTCGCTCCCATCAAAAAGGTAAGCGTATAATAGAAATTTTCGGATTGATTTTTTGCAAATAAGAATGTTAACCCACAAATAGCAGAAACAACCAAATACCCATAAATCACTTTTTTTCGGCTTTGAGCCCACTGACTTAAAAATCCACTCAATAAGTCTCCTATCGATAATCCTATATAAGTCCACATAATACACGTAGGGATTGCGACTCTTATTTGACTATTCGCTTCCGAAAATCTATCTGCCAAAGCACATAAAATTCCCACCATATACCAAATAGGCACACCAATAGCAAAACAAGACAAATACGTCATGGCCATATCGGGTGTTTTGAAAAATTGGAAAAAATTGCCTTTTTGAGTATCAACGTCTGTCTTTGCTTTCTTGAAAAGTTCACTTTCCATATTTTGAGTTCGAATAAAAAGCAAAACAAACCCCATAACACCTCCTATAATATATGCTATTTGCCAATTGAGAAAATGCCAACCCATCAAATCATTTAAAATATGTCCATGATTTCCTACTATAACTGCAAACACGGCTCCCATTGCACCAAAAGTGACAATAATCATCGTTCCAATACCTCTCTTATTCTTTTCCATAGTTTCGCTAATCAACGTAACTCCCGCACCAAGTTCGCCTGCCAAACCTATTCCGGCCAATAATCGTAAAATTTTATATTGTTCTATGTCCACTATAAAAGCATTGGCTATATTGGCTAAAGAATACAGCAAAATAGAACCAAAAAGCACCATGACTCTACCACGTCTATCTCCTAAAATCCCCCAAACAAGACCTCCAATTAACATACCAAACATTTGATAATTAAAAAGCACGATTTCTAAATCACGAATAGCCTCTTCTTCAAATCCTAATGATAAAATACTATCTTTTTTAACGATATTAAACAAAATAAGATCATAGATATCTACAAAATATCCCAATGATGCTACAATTAATAAAATCCACACTTTCCTTGTCATTACTACATTTTTTAAAAGATTCAAAAATAATCTTTTTTATTTATTTCTGTTAAAATAAATTAAGAAAATGTTAAAAATGGAAACTTTAAAAACATTTTCAGTTTCCAAAGTGAAAAAGTATATATATTTGCACTCTTAATTAAATGCAATTCTATACTAAATGGAAATAGTAGATCAAATTTCTGAAATATCAAAGAAACTTTTTTTCCAAAAAGGAATTAAAAGTGTAAGCGTAGATGATATTGCCAAAGAATTGGGAATAAGTAAAAAAACATTTTATAAATTTTTCACAAGCAAAGAGGAGCTGCTAGACACATTAGTACAAAGTCATATAGAAAAGGAAAGACTTGAAATTGAGAAATTGGTTATATCTTCAAAAAATGCTATTGATGAGCTATACAATATATTCAAATTCAATACAGCCAACTGTATGAATATGGGTAATCATTTTGTAGATGAACTCAAAAAGAATTATTTTAAAACTTGGCGAAAACTAGAAGCGCACCTCTATAACGATGTTCCTCAGGTAATATTTAAAAATTTAGAACGAGGTCAAAATGAGGGTTTATATTGTCAATATTTACAAAAAGAATACATAGCGCAAATTTATTCAAAGAACATTTTCAATACCTTAGAGTACTTTGTAGCGCAGCATCAATATTCGATTGTACAATTGTTTCAATGCCATTTTCTATACCATGTCAAAGGAATTGGGACTAAAAAGGGGCTAGAAGAATTATCGAAAATTGTGGATTTGGAAAAAGAACGATTAAAAGAAATTAATAATATTATAAATTAAAACATTATGCAATTCAACATCAATTTAAACAAAGTTTTTGTATTGTTTTTTGCATGGCTAGTTGGAAGCGGGGCAGCAAACGCACAGGCATTATTTGACCTCAATGGATCTATAGCCTATGCGCTCAAGCACAATTACAATTATCAAAAACAAGAGCTAGACCGAGCTATCACTTATGAAAAAACGAATGAGGTTTTATCCATGGGATTTCCCAAAATCAATGGGTCTATAGGCTATAGAAACAATTTTCAATTGCCAACCTCAATATTACCGGGAGAAATAGTTGGAAGACCTGGCACCTCTGTCCCGGTTCAATTTGGAACTTCAAACAATGCCGATGTGGGGTTCACGCTTCAACAATTGATTTTTGATGGAAGATACTTGGTGGGCGTACAAGCTCGTAAAGCTATCAAATCATTGGCTGATGTGCAGCTCAAAATTAGCGAACAAGGTGTGAAAGAATTGATTTCAAAATCTTTTTATCAAATCTTGGCTTTGGATGAAAGCATCAAAATGCTAGATGAAAATCAAATGGTATTAAATAAATTACTAGACGATACCCGAAAAACGTATAAACAAGGACTCATAGAAGAATTGGATGTAGAACGCCTTGAATACAATGTGTTGAATTTGGACAATTTGGTCATAAATACAAAAAGTCAGCGAGAATTGGCTATTAATGCTTTTAAATTCAATCTTGGGTATCCATTGGACAGCAATATTTCTATCTATGGAAGCTTGGTTCAAGATGCTGAAAAATTTAAAACAATTCCTTCTACATTTGATTTAAGCCAAAAACCAGAACTTAAAATGCTTAAAGAAAATGTAAATATCAAAAATTATGATTTGAAACAAAATAGAGCGGGATATTTACCTTCCTTATATGGAAGTGCGGCCTATGGATGGCAAGCACAACGTCAAAGCTTTGACTTTTTCAAAGGCGGAGACTGGTTTAACTATGGCAACTTTGGGATACAATTGAGTGTGCCTATTTTTGATGGATTGACAAAAAAATATCAGGTTGGGCAAGCTAATTTGGCTTATAAAAAAGCTAAATTTGAACTAACGGAATACGAACAAGCGTCAAAAATTCAAGCGATTCAATCGGTTATTAGCTTACAGAACGCTTTAAATGACCTTGATTATCAAAATAATATACTAAAACTTTCTTCTAAAATTCAAAATAAAACACAAATTAAGTATAAGGAAGGAATTGGTAGCAGTTTTGAATTTGCACAAGCTCAAAGCGAGCGTATTCAACAGCAATTGAAAGTGATTCAGGCACTTCAAAATGTGGCTACAAAAGGAATAGAATGGTCAAAAGCCCTTGGAAAATTATAAAATTATAAAATTAAATTAAAAAATAACTATATGAGAAAAATTCAACTAATTACACTTTTGATTTGCTCTGTTTTTGCCATACAAAGTTGTGGCGACAAGGTATCAAAACTAAAAAAAGAAAGAGAAGAGCTCAATAAAGAATTAGCATCTTTAAATGAAAAATTAGAAGAAG
>JBIILY010000075.1:0-6048 GCA_044338225.1 Chitinophagales bacterium | reverse complement strand
AACGGATGAAATGCTAAAAGAGTTCAGTTCTCCCAAGCCTTTTCCTAATAAATGGATATATATTAAAAAAAATATCAAAGGAAAATCGCATATAGATATTCCTATTTTGGATTCTTTTGAATCCAATGAACAGGGCGAAATAGCTTGTAAATTACCCGAAGGAAATTATCAAATAGTAGAATCTTGGAACAAAGATAGTGCAGTATATTTAGCTACTTTGGAACGTTATAAAATAGCTACGGAATTCAATGACACTATTGATAAAGCATGTTTTGATAAAGTATTTAATGAACCTTATTATCTATTTCAGGTTTCCAAATCTTTGAAAATCAAAAGAAAACACGTGCTTAATTTTCACAAAACTTGCAATTATTCGGGGTCAAAATGTGTTCGATATAAAGGACCTTATCCAAATTAAAAAAAAAGATTATATTTGCATTTCGAAAAATAGAAATTAATTAATAAAACAATATGGCAAGTACTTCAGAAATTAGAAAAGGATTGTGTATCGTTCAGAATGGAGATTTATGGGTAGTCGTTGAATTTCTTCATGTAAAACCTGGTAAAGGATCGGCATTTGTAAGAACAAAAATGAAGAATATCAAAAGCGGAAAAGTATTAGAACAAAATATTCCTGCGGGTCATAATATTGAGACGGCTAGAGTAGAGCGTAGAAAATTCCAGTATTTATATAACGATGAAACTGGTTATCATTTTATGAATAATGAGTCTTTTGAACAAGTTTCTATTGACAAAGACATGATTTCTTACCCTCAATTATTGAAAGAAGGACAAGATGTTGAAATGTTGCTTCATGCAGAAACAGAAGCTACGTTGACGGTAGATTTACCGTCAAATGTTATATTAAAAGTAACATATGCCGAGCCAGCAGTTGCAGGAAATACTGCTACCAATGCTACAAAATCTGCAACATTGGAAACAGGTGCTACCATTCAAGTTCCTTTGTTTGTGAATGAAAATGATATGGTAAAAATAAATACAGAAACTTGTTCTTACATGGAGCGAGTAAAACAATAAATCATAATTAAATAAACTAAAAAACTATTGATATGACATTTAAAGAAATACAAGAACTTATTAGAATTTTTAGCAAATCGGGAATTGGTGAGTTGAATATTGAGCAAGATGCGTTTAAAATCAAAATGAAAAGTATAGAAGGATGTGTGAAAGTAGCACCAGCGGCTTATTCTCCTACATTCTCTACAGCACCTATTATGCAAACTCCAGCTCCAGTAGCTCCAGCGCCTGTAGCAGATAAAGGTGAATCAAAATCAGAGTCTTCTGCTACACAAATTACGATTAAAGCTCCAATGATTGGTACATTCTACCGTTCTAGTGGTCCTGATAAAGAAGCTTTTGTGAAAGTAGGTGATAAAATTGATGCAGGATCTCCAATTTGTATCATTGAAGCTATGAAATTGTTCAATGAAATAGAAAGTGAAGTTTCTGGAACTGTTGTAAAAGTATTGGTAAACGATGCTACTCCTGTAGAGTACGATCAGCCATTATTTATTATAGAGCCGTAGTATAAAATACTTTTTTGTAGTTTAAATTAGAAATTTTTGAATTTCTAATAATCTTTTTGATAACTTTTTAAGAAAAAAAAATGTTTAAAAAAATATTAATAGCCAATAGAGGAGAGATTGCATTGCGTGTTATTCGTACCGCAAGAGAAATGGGTATAAAAACCGTAGCGGTATATTCTAGTGCTGATAAAGATAGTTTGCATGTAAAATTTGCGGACGAAGCGGTTTGTATTGGTCCTCCCGAAAGTAGCAAGTCTTATTTGAATATTCCTAATATTATTTCGGCTATTGAGCTTACAGGTGCCGATGCCGTTCATCCAGGATATGGATTTTTGGCTGAGAATAGCAAATTTGCTGAAATCTGTGCGCAATACAAAGTTAAATTTATTGGCCCCACACCAGAGCAAATGAATTTGATGGGCGATAAAATTACCGCTAAAGAAACCATGATTAGAGCAGGAGTTCCTGTTGTACCGGGTTCTGACGGATTGATTGAAAATTTGGAGCAAGGAAAAGAAGTAGCCAAAGGCGTTGGATATCCAGTCATCATCAAAGCTACTGCTGGTGGTGGAGGAAAAGGGATGCGTGTGGTATGGCATGAAGAAGAATTTGAAAAAAACTTCGATAATGCTAGTATGGAAGCACTTGCTGCGTTTGGAAATGGTGGATGTTATATTGAAAAATTCGTGGAAGAGCCTAGACATATTGAAATTCAAGTTGCAGGTGATCAGTACGGAAATGTAACGCATTTGTCAGAAAGAGATTGTTCTATTCAGCGTCGTCATCAAAAATTGGTAGAGGAATGTCCTTCTCCATTCTTGGATGCGGAATTGAGAAAAAAAATGGGAGATGCTGCCAAAAAAGCAGCTGCTTTCATTAAATATGAAGGTATGGGAACGATTGAATTTTTGGTAGATAAATACAAAAATTTCTATTTCATGGAAATGAATACCCGTATTCAAGTAGAACATACCGTAACCGAAGAGGTTATGGATTATGATTTGATTCAGGAGCAAATTTTGATTGCGGCAGGTCAAAAAATTACCAAATTTGAATATTTTCCACCTGAAAGAGGCGTTCATGCTATAGAATGTAGAATCAATGCGGAGAATGTTTTGAAAGATTTTGCGCCTAATCCAGGGAAAATTAATGCATTTCATACACCCAAAGGTTTTGGAGTTCGTGTAGATACATTGGCGTATGCTGGCTATACGGTTCAGCCTTATTATGATAGTATGATTGCCAAATTGATTTGTAGAAGTCACTCAAGAGAATTGGCTATTGCAAAAATGCAACGCGCACTTGAGGAGTTTGTTGTTGAAGGAATCAATACTACGATTCCATTCCACAAAGCTTTAATGCGCAATGAAGATTTTAGAGCAGGAAATTTTGATACGAGCTTCCTTACAAAATGGGACTACATTGAAGAAGTGAAGAAATACATGTAATTTATTTAGCCTCAACATTTTGTTGAGGCTTTTTTTATAAAAAAAATTTATATGAATCATAAAATATTAATTAAAAATGCTACTTTGGTCAATGAAGGAAAATCCTTTGTTTCAGATATTCTAATCCAAAACCAACGAATTGATAAAATAGCTCAAAATATTCAAGTAGAAGGAAATTATGAAGTAATAAATGCCGAAGGTTTAATCGCAATGCCCGGAGTGATAGACGACCAAGTGCATTTTCGCGAGCCCGGATTGACACACAAAGCGGATATCGCCAGTGAAAGTGCTGCGGCTATTTTGGGCGGAACTACCAGTTTTATGGAAATGCCCAATACCAATCCAGCGGCTTTTACCATTGATTTATTAGAACAAAAATATCAAAGAGCCGCAGAATCGTCTTTTGCCAATTACTCCTTTTTTATGGGAGCGTCCAATGATAATATTGATGAAATACAAAAAGTAGATGCCACCAAAATCTGTGGACTCAAAATTTTTATGGGTAGTAGTACGGGAAATTTATTGGTAGATAATGAACAAACATTGGATACTATTTTTAAAGAAACACCTTTATTGATAGCTACACATTGTGAGGAAGAATCTATAATTAGAGCCAACAAGGAACTATATAAAGAGGCAAATACGCCTGAAATGCATCCCATTATCCGAAATCGAGAGGCTTGTATTACTTCAAGTGAAAAAGCCATTGCGATTGCAAAAAAATACAATACCCGTTTGCATATTTTGCATATCAGCACCGCAGAAGAAGTTTTGCTTTTTGAACATAATGTGCCGTTGGAAAAAAAACGAATTACTGCAGAAGCTTGTGTGCATCATTTGTGGTTTCAAGATACAGATTATGCAACGCTAGGCAATCAAATTGTATGTAATCCTGCCATCAAAAAAGCAACAGATAGAGAGACCGTATGGAAAGGATTGCTCGAAAATTACATAGATATTATCGCTACAGACCACGCACCACATACGTGGGACGAAAAATCGCAAGCGTATCCTGCCTGTCCTTCTGGAGTTCCTTTGGTGCAGCATTCTTTGCTGATGATGCTGGAAAAAGTAAAATCGGGTGTTTTTTCAATAGAAAAAATGGTAGAAAAAATGTGTCACGCTCCAGCGATTTGTTTCAAAATGGAAGAAAGAGGATTTTTGCGAGAAGGTTATATGGCGGATATTGTGCTAGTAAATCCATTAAAATCAACTCTTGTAAATAAAGATAATATTGCATATAAATGTAAATGGAGTCCTTTTGAAGGTAAAACCTTTTCACATTCAATAGAATATACTATTTTAAATGGACATATCGCTCAAAAAATGGGGGTTTTAAATCCAAATAGAAATGCGCAAAGACTTGCTTTCAAAGGATAATTTTTAAATTAATACTCAAAATAAGGCATTCCTTTTCGATACGTTTCTTTTTTGAAGGTATAGAGGTCTAGTAGGTCGTTTTCGCCATAAATTGGACGATTTTTGAGGATGTCATCGGCTTGCCATTTTGTGATATAAGGATGCGTTCGTATTTCAGATTCTACGGCGGTATTAATATTTATCTTTTTAATTTTTCCATTTGAGATTTGTAGTTTGGGCGCTATTTTTTGGAAAACGGTGTCGGGTAGCGCAGTATATTTATCGTTGAGCTGTTCTATGCGAAGAAAGGCGCCAAGCTTTGTGCGCAGGGTTACTATTCTATTGGCGTATCCTTTTCCTATGCCGTATAGTTTTTCAAAGTCCTCCGCTTGTGCTTTGTTTATGTCAATACTTGTGGGCTCTTGTGATTGGAACGTGTTTCGATTTTCTTTATTGGACTTTTGAAAAGCATTAGGATTCGCATCAATTTGTATATAAGGTTCTATTTTTTGAAACAATTTATCGGAGACGCCATAGATTTTCTTTACATCATTTTTGGAGCGAAATTGCCCTCCTTTATTCCTGTAATTTAAGAAAATATGAGCTACTTTTTCAGAAAAGCCCAATTTCATAAGCCCGTCTTTATCAATCGTATTGGGATTGAATGGAAATAATTTTTGAGGCATGGCTTGATGAGAGGCACTATTTTCATAATTAACGTACGAATTATGCTCTGATGAAGCATCCGAGTAGGGCATCGTTTCGGGCGTGATGGTTTCAAATGAAATAACTTCTCGATTTTTGTAAAAATCATATCCATAATAGATTCCTTGCAACAAAAACGCAATACCAAAAATTCCGAAAATAAATTTTCGTTCTTTTTTTATGATATCGGTAATTTCTACTGTGAATCGCTTGAGTTCGTCATAGTTCATTATTTTTCTTGGTTTTCGGTGAATACAAATATGTCCTCGTTTTCTTTTTTGAGTAAGTAATTTTCTCTTACAAATTTTTCAAAGTATTGATTATTATTAAAAAAAGCTTTTCGCTCGATTTCAGTATTTTTCAGTTGTTTTTTATAATAAACTATTTGATTGTCAAGATCTTTGATTTGAAGCGTTCGCTTTACTTGACGGTAAATATTATTTCCATCAAAAAATAGAATCCATCCAAAAAACAGAATAGTAGAAATCCAATATTTTTTCCTAATCAATGTAGGATAATGTTGGATTATATATCTAATTTTTGATAAAATGAATTCTTCCATGAATGGTTGTTTTCTTTATTGAGCAAAAATAATTCATTTCATGGAATTTCTATATTTTTTTTTCAACAATAATGAAATTATGTCTAAAAATTCATAGTAACGTGTAATAAAAAAGTCCACTGGTTGTATACCAGTGGACTTTTGATTTTATCTAATTAAGGTAACGCTACCTTTTTTATTTTTTACCATATTATTTAAATATATTGCTTCTGCAATATAAGTGTATACGCCACTTGGTGCAGGTTCGCCTTTATAATTTCCATCCCAACTCTTCTCCTGCGTTTCAGCCTCAAATACTTTCTCGCCCCAACGATTAAACACCGCAAATTTAATGCTTTTTATTGAATTACCATATAATTTTAGCACATCATTCACACCATCTTGATTTCCAGGGCTAAAGGCATTTGGCACATAAAAATCTAATGGC
>JBIILY010000074.1:0-6093 GCA_044338225.1 Chitinophagales bacterium | reverse complement strand
TTTAGTTCTTAAATTTGGACAAATAACAGGGTTCCCCGTAATCTGAACATTGGCGGCTGTAGTTCCCACGGTTAATTGTTTTGTAGCCGTACTTGAGCATATACTTGTTTTTCCAGTAACGGTATACGTTATATCCGCAGTAGGGGTACAAGTTACTGAAGCGGTATTTGTTTGATTCAAATAGGTACTTGGCGACCATGTAAAGCTGTCCGCACCGCTTGCCGTCAAATTGATGGAAGCACCTGTACAAGTTTGGCTAGGGCCAGAAATACTTACTGTAGGAACTGGAACTATCGTTAGGGTAAATGAATCTTTCAATGGACAGAAAGTAGTATCCGTAGTATTTACGTAATATTTGGTAGTAGAAGTAGGTTTGAAAGAAGCTGAAGTCCCTGAAATCGTTGTTATATTCGTGTTGGGATTCCAATTAACGGCGGAAATATTACCTGTATAATCTACCAGTGTACTATCTCCCAAACAAATTGATTTGGAAGGGATATTTGCATAAGTAAATGTAGGTTTTGTCAATGCAAAAATATTTAAAGTTCTGGTAATAGGGCATAATGTTCCTGATTTTGCAGTTATGCTATATGTGATATTGTTTGTAGGTGCTATTCTTATATTTCGTGCTGTATCATTGCTCAAGAAGGTATTTGGAGTCCATTTGAAACTATCCGCTCCAGAGAGAATAAAAGTTCCAGTATCTCCAACACAAATTTTTGGATTTCCCGTAATGGTTACATTTGGAAAAGGTTTAACCGATACGGTAAATGTAGCGGTATCCAAACAATTTCCGTTTACATTAGAAATTACGGTATAAGTAGTAGTTGCAATAGGTGAAACGGTCACATTTTTACCAGTATCTGCACTAAGTCCTGTAGTAGGAGACCAAGAATAATTCGTAGCTCCTGATGCTATATATTTTATGGAGTCATTAGGACATATTGTGCTGTCTCCATGATTAAGTGTAAGATTGCCAGAGTTGTTTATAGAAATAATATTTGTTTTTTTCAATGAACAATATCCAAAATTATTCTTTTTTGCATAGAGCTGAATCGAATAGTTGCCCGGTGTATTGAAGCTCACTTGTGGGTTAGCGGATTTATTATTTGTTCCATTTAGATAGGTTACCGTGCTAGGTGTAATCGTCCATAAAAATGAATCAGGAGCGTTGGTTGTATTGTTGGTGAAATTTACAGGCAGTCCTGCACAAGTAGATGTGGGTACCGAAAAATCTACTACGGGATTGTTTGTAGTTAACAAATCACTCTGCCATGCACCACGTCCATAAGTAGCTGCAGTTATTTTTGAATTGTAGGAGCATGAGGTGTCGTATGAAATTACTAGTTTTCTAATTTCTGAATTATTTGGTATGCCTGTATTGAATAGATTCCAAGTAGTAGCACCGTTATCTTTTACATAAACGCCTGCTTCTGTACCTACATAGAGTCTGTCGTCGCTGTATTTGTCTAAAACAACGGAGAACATTTTTATTGAAGGTAGATTAGCTCCAGAAATGTCGATCCAAGTAGTTCCTGCATTATTAGATTTATATACTTTGTTTCCTTGTGAAATAAAGAGTATATTTGAATCTCTGTAACTTGTAGCTATTGATGTAATAGTTCCACTTCCCGGAGGAGTTAAAGTTGTCCATGTAGGGGTATTAGCTATGATATTGTTGGTGCGTTTCATAGCAACATCGCCTGTATAGCGATCATAGTTAGCTATAAAACACATGTTGTTTGATACTTGTGAAAAAGCAACGGCTGATCCATCTGTTGTTTGTCCATTTGTTATTTTATTGAAAGAGGTGCTATTTCCATTAAAACAATTTGTGGTCTTCCATGCGTTTCTAGATACTAAAACAAGGAAGTTAGGAATTTTTGGATGGAGTGCAAATGGTGTTACCCAAGGAGCATTTGTTGAGCTTCCAGATTCAGAGACCGAATCTTCAGTAATAGTATACCATGAATTCCCATTGTCAGACGTAGTTCTAATTTGATTGTAATACAAAGATCCAATCATTTTGGATGAATCAAAAGGACTAATCGCACATTTCATTCCATCCCCTCCAATCTCATTTTTCCATTTTACACCACTTAGAACATCTGTGCCATTATCTTGTGCTCCAGATATTATTTTTTTGGAAGATTGTGCAGAGACATCTAAATCATAAAATTGTCTTATGTTTAAATTTCCATACATCGTGTCCCAAGTCATGCCATCATCCTTTGTATTATATATTCCCCCATCACTACCGGCATATAATTCATTATTCAGAGGGTTTCTTGCAAAAACATGAATATCGGCATGAACATATGATTCTGGATCAAATCCACTATTTCCTGTCCAATGCCCTGCACAAAACCAATTGGCACCTTTGTTTATGGATTTAAAAATGTTAACTCCGCCACTAAAAACCATGTTTGAATCAGTATTACTAGTTGCAATAGCTAAATCATACCAGCCTTGTCCACCATTACTTGAACCATCATAATTCCATCCTAGTATATTAGGAGATGATGCATTTGTTTGAGTTGTAAAATTTACTCCAGAATTTGAAGATTTGTAAAAGTTTTGAAGTCCATTTGCTTTGCTACTTGCAAAATCTCCATTGGAAGCTAATAAATATACAATATTTGGATTGGCTGGAGTTACACCTATTACCAATCTATTTCGCGTGCCTGATAGTCCACTATTATTTATATTCCATGTGTTTCCTCCGTCCGTTGAACGATAAAAATTTCCATCATTACAAGCATAGAGTATATTCACATCCAATGGCTTATATTGAATATCTTTCATGTTTATAGCATTTCCTTTTAGAGTCCAGCTAGTACCTTGGTTTGTAGAAATATAAATTCCTCCGCTTGTAGCAGCTATTATAGTATTTGGGTTAAGAGGATTTACTAGCAATTTATTTACCGTAATATTATTACCGCTATTTGGAAATCCAGTATTTGATGCAGTGAATGTAAGCCCACCATCTGTAGATTTATATACACCAAGTCCTGTTGCATCGTTAGCGTCTCGATCTCCTGTCCCAATCAAAATAGTGGGTGGATTCGTAGGGGTAATATTTGGAATAACTATAATCGCTGAAACTCCTAAAGTAGCCATGTTGTCTGTTGTTGTAGCCCATGTAAGCCCTTTGTTTTGAGTCATCCAAAAACCTCCTTGTGGTGCTCCAATATAAATAATATTTTGGTTGGTAGGATGAAATGCTATTGCATTGATGCGTCCTGTGCCTTTTTGCCATGAAAACTGCGTCTCTGGAGCTCCAAAAGATCCAAGAGCCGTCCAAGTCCCTGTAGCGGAACGAGGGGTAATTTTACTACGCAAAAACTTGTTATATTCCTTAATGACATGATCTGCTGGTGGAAATGTCCCATCGGGATTGATGGTTAACGAGGCATGATGTGCCCATCTTTCAAAGGCTTTCCATCCTGTATGTTTTTCTTTGGTTCTATTCTGATAATACTTGTTGTATGCACTTAATGTTTTATAAAAGTTTACACTTCTATCTTGCATCATTGTTTGCCATATTGGGATATTTGCTGTATCTATTTGAGCAAAACTGTTTGTAAATACCAAAACGGCAGTACAAATACCTAATAAAATTCTCATCATAATGTTAAAAATTGAGTCAATTAAGCTACAAATATATTGAAAATAAGGAAAATAGTTAATTTATTTTCGGGGGATTTTAGATGTTTTTTTGTTTCAGTATAGAAAAAATACGTTTCAAGAGGTGATTATAAAATATAATCCAAATAATTTTCTCTATGAATCACATTAAAAATAGCCTCAGGATAATTTTTTGCAAATTGTGGAGGGATTTTGGCTTTGGTTTCAGTCCATTTGTATTCGTATGCCGTGAGTTTACCATCTTTTTCTTCCAATCGGTCGATTTCTTGGTGCGATTTGGTGCGCCAGAAATAAGATAACACTTGATGGTCTTGATAGTCCAATTTTTTGATTCGTTCGGCATTCAAATAATTTTCCCAGAGTTTGCCTATATCTTCTCGCATGGTAGTAGGAGCAAATTGCTGGATGATCGCATTGCGAATACCGTTGTCCACAAAATACCATTTTTTCTTTTTGGTGATTTCATTGTCGGCATTTCTACTATAGCCCGATACAGGATACATAATGAAGACTTTTGAGAACAAATCTAAATATTTCTCTACCGTGTTTTTGCTAATCTGAAGTTCATTACCTATCCCTTCAAGCGAAATCTCGCTCCCCACACGATACGCCATTATTTGTAAAAGAGACAATATTTTATCTCGTTTTTTGATGCCTTCAAAAGCCAAAATATCTTTTAATAAATACGAATACACAAGTTCTTTTAGATATTTTTCTTTCTCAAGTTTACTTTCAATATGGAGAAGTTCTGGATACGAGCCGTAGATCAATCGATGCTCGAGCAGGGCATGAGTTTCAAGATAGTTTTCGGTTTTGGAAAACTCAATTTGTGCTATAGGATACATATTGAAAATGCTCACTCTACCCACAAGTGGTTCTCCTAATTGATTATTTAACTCAAAAGCAGAAGAACCTGTAACCATGACATAAATGCCCTCGATAGTATCTACTATGAGTTTTAATTTATGGCCAATTTCGGATATTTCTTGTGCCTCATCAATGATTAGCAATTGAATGCCGCCTAGCAATTTTCGATAATTTTCTTCACTACGTATCGCCAAAAGATTACTGGTTTGGATATCATCACCATTGAGAAAAAGAGTCTTTTTGTCGAATGTTTCCGCTATTTTTTTTAAGAGCACCGTTTTTCCTATACGTCTTGGCCCCAAAATCATCATGACTTTGTTTAGTTTCAAGGCTTTGAGAATCTTATGTTCTAGAAATCGTTCTACGATCATACGCTTATTTTTATGCAAAGATAAGTCATTTTTTTTACTTTCCGTTATTTTATTGACGGAAAAGATGTCTTTTCCGTCAGTAATTTGACGGAAAAGATGTCTTTTCCGTCAGTTTGGTTTATTGAAAGATCATTATATTATCCATCTAATAAGAAAATTTTTGATGAAGGTCATAAAAAACTATCTGGAATCTTAGTATACTATTGTGCTGAATTTCTTGAACTAGAAAAACTATATTTAAAATTATAAAAATAAGAAAAAACTACTTCTTGATCGCTATCCCCAGCTCATCCAATTGCTTTGGATCTACATAGGTAGGAGCATCCATCATCATGTCTTTGCCATTGCTGCTTTTTGGGAAAGCGATAACGTCGCGGATAGTATCGCCACTAGTCATCAACAGTACCCAACGATCCAGTCCAAAAGCACATCCACCATGAGGCGGTGCACCATAGCGGAACGCATTGACCATGAATCCAAATTTGTTTTCGATCTCCTCCTCGGTCATGCCTAGGATGTTGAAGATTTTATCTTGCAATTGTTTGTCGTGAATACGAATTGAACCACTCACGATTTCATTTCCATTGATGACCATATCGTAGAGCTGACCTCTTACTTTGAGGGGCTCACTTTCTAGGTATTGAACATCCGTTTCGTGTGGCATACAGAATGGATGATGCATAAAAATAGTCTCTCCGGTTTCTTCATCTAGCTCAAATAATGGAAAATCTACAACCCAAAGCACACTATAGTCACCTTCTTTGATCCAGCCATTGTTTTTCGCCAACTCTAGACGAAGATCGCCTAGCGATTTACGTACTTTGGAAGCGCGCTCAGCACCTAATAGAATTAAGTCGCCTTTCTCAGCATCAAATGCTTTTAGAATAATTTCAAGTTGTTCGGGCGTATAGAATTTATCGACGCTCGATTTGATGCCTTCGTCATTCCAACGAATCCATACGAGTCCGTTGAGTCCTCGGTGTGATTCTTTGACAAAATCGGTCAATGCATCGATTTGTTTTCGAGTGTATCCTGCACAGCCTTTGGCGTTGACTCCAGCTACAATGCCTTTGTTCTCGACAACTTGGTTAAATACCACAAAATCAGATTTAGGCAAAATATCTTGTATTTCAACTATTTTACAATCAAAACGCAAATCGGGTTTGTCGCTACCGTAGTATTTCATAGCGTCATGAAAGGTAATACG
>JBIILY010000073.1:0-6121 GCA_044338225.1 Chitinophagales bacterium | reverse complement strand
CCTATTTCTTCTTTTAAATGTAGCCAAGGCACTAGATTGGCATGATGTTCCATTTCGGTGAGTACTATGGCATCGCCTTTTTTTAAGAATTTCTTCCCAAAGGAATACATCAATAAATTGATAGATTCGGTAGTTCCTTTAGTGAAATTGACTTCATGTGGTTTCGCACCTATGAATTGAGCAATAGCATTGCGAGAATTTTCGTACAATTCCGTTGCTTTATTTGCTAGATGATGCGCGCCACGGTGAATATTGCTGTTTTGGGCAAGATAATATGTTTGTAATGCCTCAATGACCGAAAGCGGTTTTTGGGTTGTGGCAGCATTATCCAGATATACGAGAGGGTATTTGCCTATGGATTGACTTAAAATAGGAAATTGACTCCTGATAGAGTTCATATAAAATTACATTTTTTCGGTATTCGGAGAACTATCCGGTGCAAATGTATTTAATTCTGATGTATTTTCAAATATTTTTTGGTAAAGCATATCCAATATTCCTTGATTATCTCTTCTAACATAAGCATATCGGTCTTCTATTACTACTTTTTCCATGTCTTGTACATTGCCTACTTGCGAATATTCTTGATCAATCATTTCTACCGTTACTTTTGCTACACCCATTTGCATGATGTTCAAATCTTTTGCGGCTTTGATGGATAAGTCTACAACTCTGCCTCTAATAAAAGGACCGCGGTCATTTACTTTTACGATTACGGCCTCACCGTTTTCTATATTGGTAATTTTCAGCAGCGTTCCAAAAGGAAGTGTTTTATGAGCACAGGTATAAAGATAATCTGTAAAAATTTCTCCGGATGCTGTTTTTCTACCTACGAATTTAAATCCATAGTAGCTAGCCTTTCCTTCTTCAATGGTATTTGTAGAAGGGTTGTTTCTTTTGGTATAAGACGTCAAAAAAAGTCCAAAAAACAAAATCGTAAAGATTGTAAAGTAGACCGTTTTTAAGGAGTTTTTTCTGTTGTTATTTTTTTTCATGTGTAATTCTTTCAAAAAAATCGTCTACAAAATTAAGCCTTTTAAAACAAAACAAGTGTTTTCATTCGCTCTTTGGCGCGGAATTTTCCACATTTTTGTGGATTCTACATAGTCTTCGTTTCCGTTCAATCGTCTAGTTTGTTGAGATTTTAATTGTTTTTTAAATTGTGTAAAAACTCTAATGATTTATTGAAATTAGTTTAGAAATATTCTTTGTATTATAACTAATTTCATTTAATGAAGATAAATCTTGAATTATCTTATCAGCTAAAATTTTTGCGATACGAACAGGAACTGCATTTCCTATCATTTTATAACCATCAGCTATATTTTTATAATAAAATTTAAAAGAATCTGGGAAAATATCTTTCACATAGTTTTCTAATGTTTCTCTAACAGAGTTTCCTCTATTACGACCAGTATAATAATCTTTTACCTTAAAGGAATTTCGACTATTAGTTTAATTGCTTTAAGTAGGTTTGATATAGAATATGTTTTGCGCTAAATAAACAATTTTTATTCAAAGAAGTTATGTTTTTCAATCTTAAAAATTCGGCCTTAATCCACTTTTTTGATAATGAAGATTGATAGTAGAAACTACTTCGTGAATATCATCGGTGATAGTAAATAAATGAACGTCTTTTTCAGCAATATAACCCTCCGTGGCTAATTGGTTTTTGAGCCAATCGATAAGACCAGCCCAATAACTAGAGCCAAATAAAATAATAGGCACTTTGTCTATTTTTTGAGTTTGGGCGAGTGTTACTACTTCAAACAATTCATCCAATGTACCAAATCCTCCTGGAAATAAAACGAATGCTTGAGCGTATTTCACAAACATGACTTTTCGGATAAAAAAGAAATTGTGGTTGAAGCTTTTATCAATATCTATATACTCATTCGGTTTTTGTTCGTGTGGCAGCACTATGTTCAATCCTACAGATTTACCACCAACATTTTTTGCGCCTTTGTTGGCTGCTTCCATAATACCCGGTCCTCCACCCGTAATGATACCATAGCCTTCTTTGCACAGCAATTCGCTCACTGCTACCGCTTTTTCATAATAGATATTGTCGGGTTTTGTGCGAGCCGAACCAAAAATAGAAATACAAGGCCCTACTTTTGGCAATTTTTCGAAACCATCTACAAATTCGCTCATGATTTTGAATATCAACCAACTCGATTCTGCTTTGATTTCGCTCCAGTTCTTTTCCATAAAATATTTAATACTTGCTTAGGCTTCTTTTTTCTTCAATTCTAGTTCTACCACCTCAGGGCTTTTTCGGTTCATGGTCAATATTCGAATGATATAATATTCGTTTTCAAATACATCTTCTTTTTTGGGTAAATCTTCGCTGAGTGTAGCGATATATCCCGAAAGGGTTTCGTAGCTCTCATCGGTAGGGATGGCAAACGGAATAAATTCGTTGATATCATCTAGGGAATTGAGAGAATAAACTCTAAAAACACCTTTTTTGATTTCTTCTACTATAGCTGTTTCATTGTCGTGTTCATCCTGAATTTCGCCCACCAATTCTTCCAGAATATCTTCCATGGTAATAATTCCTATGGTAGCTCCAAACTCATCTACCACCACACCAAACTCCGTTTTATTTTTTTGAAACGAACGCAATAAGTCCAATACACGCTTGTTTTCATTTACAAAAAGTACATCGCGCTTGATGTCGCTGATACGTTTACCTTCTTTGTGAATATTGCTTTTGAGAATATCTTTTGAATGCACCATGCCTATGATATTGTCCAATGAAGTATTATAAATAGGATAGCGCGAATATCCTTCAAAAAGCACAATGTCCGTAGCTTCATCCATACTAGCTTCTATAGGAATACCCGATACTTTGCTGTTGTGAATGAAAATTTGTTTTACTAGTCTATTGTCAAATTCAAATACATTTTGTATCAATTCTCTTTCGCTATCTTCAATGGCACCACCTTCTGCACTTTCGCTAATAATTAATTTCAACTCCTCTTCGCTATGTACATCGCCTTCTTCATGAACTCGTATTCCTATGAGATTTAAAATAGCATTGGCTATACCATTGAATAACCATATTAAAGGGAGGAAAATGGTACGGAATAATTTAAGCGGGGTAGCTATAAAAAGCGTAGTTCGGTATGGATTTCGAATCGCTATGGATTTAGGAACCAATTCACCCAATACAATATGTAAAAAAGTGATGATGAAAAATCCAATAGGCAGTGCAATTTTACCAGAAAGAGACACCGCCGTTTGGGGTTCGAAAAATCCCGAATTCACCAAAAAGGAACGGATAATATGCTCCATTACTTCTTCTCCCACCCATCCAAGGGCTAGCGAAGCTAAGGTAATTCCCAATTGTGTAGCGGCAAGGTATGCGTCTAATTTATGTAGAATATCTATAGCTATTTTTGATACTACAGAGTTCTTTCCTAATGATTCTAATTGTGAACTTCTAACTTTGACAATAGCAAACTCTGCTGCCACAAAGAACCCATTTAATAAAACAAGAAAAATTGTGATAAAAAGTTTGCCGTAACTGACCGAGTCTGGATCCATAATGATTCTAATTAATTTTAATGCAAATATTGAGATTTTTTCTTAAAATCCAAACAAATTTTTTGTATCTAATTCTGTAATTTCGCCAAAATCTTTGATTTCTTCCAATTTCATTTTGGTTTTGTCGCCCATCAAAATGGTGTTGAATGTTCTACCAGAAATTCTAGATTTGAATTCTGTGCCAAATTGCTCCAAAGATTTGTTTTGAATGGCGCCAAAAATGTCCTTTCTTACATCATAGTCAATTCCCAAATCTTTGTATCTCAAATATTGCCAGAAAATATTGTCGCGCACAATTCTATCGGATGCTATTTGTTTCAATGCGCTTTCTTTGGCATTGCCAAACTGGATAGGCACACTGCTCATATTGTCCAAAAGATTTTTAAATTCTTTGGCTGCTACAGGCATTTTGTCGGATTGTGTACCTATAAATGCTTGTAAAAAGAACTCTTCATTTTTATTTGCGGGTGTACGATAAGCCGAATATGCCGAATATGCCAAGGCTTTTTGTTCTCTCAGTTCCTGGAATACAATACTGCTCAATCCACTACCATAATAATCATTGTATGTATAGGCAAATGGAAGCGATTCTTTTGAGAATTTTTCTCCTTTGGCGGTTAACATGATTTGTGCCTGAACCATTGTAGGATAGTTGTATAGATAAACTACATTTTTATCACTAGGTTGTAATTTGAACATATTATTAGAAGCTACCATAGCTTTTTTAGCTTTTAGCTCGCTAGCTGGGATTTCGGTTTTTATTGAACTTAATTCCATGGCATACACAAATAAATCATGTTTGAATTCTAATAATCCATGGATTTTATCTATAATTTTTTTGGAAGTTAATTTATCCAAATCCTCATTGCTCAATACAAAATTTGATGGATTGGAAGGGCCATATTTAGCATAATTTGCCAAGGCACCAAAAATAGCTCCTTTATTGATTTTTGCATTTTCACGCTCTTTCAATATATCTTTTTTCATGTTTGTGAACGCTTCTTCGTCCGCTACACAATTGTTGAACAAATCATATAACAAAGCTACGCCTTTATTCATATTGCTTTCAAGTCCACTCAATGTAATGATGGTTTTATCGCGCTGTACCATATCCGAAATTTCCAAACCATTTTTGAATAATTCTTTTCGGAATGCCTCTGGATTTAGTGAAGCTGTACCTAGGTAATTCATGTATTTAGAAACAATAGAAATTTCCTTGTCATTATCCGTTCCCATTGGAAGGATAATACAGAATTTTGCTAAATTGTTTTCAACATTTTTTACATAACTTATAGAAACGTCTTTGCTCAAAGCGTTTGTTTGTATTTCTTTTTTGAAATCAATAAACAAAGGCTCTGTTTGTCCGCTTTTCATCGCCGCAAATTCTGTAAAGAATTTTGATGATTGATCACGATTCATTTTTACAGGTGTAATCTGTGGTTTTTCAACTTTGGGTCTATCTTCTTTCCCTTTTCTCTTATAAGAAATGACATAGTTGTTGTCCAAGAAATATTGATTGGCAAAATCCAAAAGCTCTTTTTTTGTAAAACTACGCATTGTAGCTATCTGCGCTACATAGTCTTTCCACTCAATATTATTGGTAAATGCTTCTACAAATGCACTGGCTCTGCCATTATTGCTTTCGTATTTTTTTGTAGTTTTTAGTTCTATATCATTAATAGCAGCTTCTATCATCCAATCTTCAAATTCTCCTTTTTTGAATTTGTTTAATTGTTCCAATAGTAATGCCACTACTTCGTCTAAGCTTTGACCTTCTTTCGGCTTTCCATACATTCCGTACATGCCATAATCATGCCATAATTGTGGGAAAGAATACGCTTCCAAGACTTTTTGTTTCTGCACCAAGTTAATATCAATCATCCCTGCGCTACCATTAGCCATGATTTGATCAATAACTCTTGCTTTTAATGCTTCTTTTTCGTTGGCAGCAGGAATTCGGAATCCAAGATATACAAACTCTTCTTGAGCTCCAAAATTCTCTAATTTTACCGGAGCAGTAATTGCTGGCAATGTAGGTTTTACAAAAGGTTCTACCGCTTTGCCTTTCCATCCACCAAAATATTTATTAACCAATTCCAATGTTTTTTCAGGATTAATATCTCCCGAAAGACAAATAGCGATATTATTTGGAACATAATATTTCTCAAAATAATTTCGGATATTGACCATTGAAGGATTTTTTAGATGTTCGCCTTCTCCAATGGTTGTTTGAGTGCCATATGGATGATTTGGATACAACCCTTTCATCAAATTGGCATAAGCCCATCTTCCATCATTATCTTGGCTAATATTATACTCTTCGTATACCGCTTCCAATTCTGTATGGAATAGACGCATGGTTAAATTTTGGAATCTTTCCGCTTCCAATTTCATCCATTTTTCCAACTCATTACTAGGAATTGTATTGATATAAACGGTTTGGTCATTGCTCGTATAAGCATTGGTTCCTTGAGCTCCAAAAGAAGTAACCATTTTATCATATTCATTGGGAATAGCAAATTGCGATGCTTCAAAGCTTACTTTATCTATTTCTTTGTAGATTTCTTTT
>JBIILY010000072.1:0-6151 GCA_044338225.1 Chitinophagales bacterium | reverse complement strand
TTTAATTTTTCCTGTAGCATCATTAAAACAACTTAGATTATATTTTCTATTGTTTAATATGATTGAATCTCTAGTAAAAGTAGCTGAATCTATACAAAAATTAGTGTCTTTTACATAGACTTTTGAAGTTCCAAAAGGGATGGAATCAAGTAATGAATTATAGCCTAATTTACTCAACGATTTACCATACAATATAGGTGCTATCCCATTTTTGGTATTTATATTTACTTTGCCCGTTAAACTAGAATTAAAACAACCCGAAAAAATCGTGGAATCAATCTTTATTGGAGCACGCTTAGCTATAAAGAAATTCATTGTGTCATTTAAGCAATTGATTGTATCTACAATTTTCACTATTGAATATTTCCCAGAATCTGTAATCGTTCTATATCTAGTTTTGTTATTAACGTTAAGCCAATTATAACTATACCCCGATAAGGCATCTAATGTTTTAGTATTTAAACAATTTAACGTATCAAATTTATTAACAATATTAAATGAACTAGGTCTTGTTCTTACTTTTACTGAATCGGTTACATTGACAATGGTGACTGGACATGGGCTATTAATGACTGCCGTTGCTCTATAAATAGAAGAGTCTTCGGTGGGACAAATAGACAATTTATTGGTGGTCCCTAAATTTGTAGAATTTTTGAACCAAGTAACGGTATAAGGATAATTGATTCCTGAAGGTGAAAAACGAACGGCATTATTTGAAGTAGGCCATATCGTGGCATTTCTTCCTGGTGTTACTACAAATTCAGTTCCATTATTTCCTTGTAAACCCTGCGTGGATACTTTTACATAATTAGGACAAACGGGATTGGGTGCGGGTTTTGAACCAATGTAAACATCAATAATATTAGAGGTTTCATACAAAACTATCTTCATGTTTAGCTTAGAACTAGCACATGAAGCCCCAAAATAAGAACAATTAATCCATTTGACAATTAAGGCTCTAAACGGAGCAGAACCTACTGTTTCGTATGTAATAGTTCCCGTACTGTATGTCTGAGATACATCAATATCCATCCATGCCCCATATATACAATTGGGTGGTCTTTGGACAGAGTATACTAATGGAAGGGTTACGGCATCATATGATGAATATAAATCGGCAAATGAACTCGTAAATGTCATAAATCCATTGGGAGAAATAACAAAATTCGAGTATGTATTTCCATAAAAACAAAAATTAAATCCAATGGGAAAAATCGGTGATGCATAGTCATCCGCTGTGGCGCCCCAAGAAGATGCTACACCGCCTGTTTCACAAGGCAATGAAGCTAAATATGGAATAGAAGAAACACTATAACTTGTAGTAGCCCTAAGTGATGGAACACTTGCATACAAATCCAAACAAGTACCACGGCAAACTGTTGTATCTACTTTATCTAGAGCATTAGAATCTGGCCTTACTTGAAAACGCACTAAACTACAATTTTGTGAAAAAATTGATAAATGAGTAATTAATAGGACTAAAGTAATAATATATCTCATCTAAAATATAGTTTTTAAACTTTGATTTTATCAAAAATCACACCAAAATACAAAACTAAATAAAAATTAATCAAAATTACTAATTAATTTTTTCGCCATAATTATTACAATTTTCCATTATCCGAAAAACTGTAATAGTCATTATCTCCTACTATTAAATGATCCGACACTTGAACATCAATTAATTGCAATCCATTTTTAATCTTTTCCGTCAATGAATAATCAGAATCGCTTGGTATCAAATTTCCCGAAGGATGATTATGCGCAAGTATGACTGCCGAGGCTAAATTCATCAAAGCCATTTTTCCAATAAGTCTAATATCTACGACAGTTGCACTGAGTCCACCTTCGGAAATTTTTTCTAATTTAATGGGTTTCATGGCTCTATTCAAATATAATACTACAAAATGTTCTAC
The DNA here is from genome assembly GCA_044338225.1 of Chitinophagales bacterium. Classification (GTDB taxonomy): domain Bacteria; phylum Bacteroidota; class Bacteroidia; order Chitinophagales; family JADJOU01; genus CHPMRC01. The sequence continues at coordinate 4,235 of JBIILY010000072.1, read as the reverse complement.
ATGCAATCCTTTAAAGTATCGCTGCATGTATTCATACGCTTTTTTGCTGGAATTAATCATTTCAATTTTCTCATTGGGTTCCGCTACTCTTCTAAGCCCAAGCTCCAGAGCAGCTGCAATCGAGATCGCTTTGGCTTCGCCTATTCCTTTATATTGCATCAATTCTGTTAAAGAATATTTTCCCAAAACATCAATCGAATTATCGGCATCTTTGAATATTCTTCGTGCCAATTCCACTGCATTTTCCTCCGCATTGCCCGAACTCATAATGATAGCGAGCAGTTCGGCATTCGTCATGGCATTTTTTCCTTTTTCAAGAAATTTTTCTCTAGGGCGATCTTCTTCGTTCCAATTTTTTATTGACATAGTTTTTGTTTAAATTATAAAGTACGCACAAAGAAAGTAAAAATTTTAAAATAATCCCCAAAAATTAAAATTAGTTCTTAATTTTGTAGTATCCTATCTGTTTAAAAAAAATAAATTTATTATGGAAATAATTGAATTAATAAAAGACCAAATCCAATCTGTAAAAGAAAAAACGGATAGTTTTATCATATCAACAACTGAAAAAGATTGGGATTTTACACCTCAAATAATTGAAACTAATTTTAATTGGCAAATTGGACATATTGTCTTAGCAAATTATTTACATGGAGTAGCCTCTATTTCAGGAGTTAATGAAAAAGTTAGAGCTCTTATAAATATACCTAATTTCATTAAGTTTTATGGCATTAATTCTAACCCAAATTTATATTTTGATGAAAAACCAAATAGCGAAGAGTTGATATCACAGTATGAAATGATTTTTGAACTCATTTTTGTAGAATTAAATAATTTAAAAATTGAAGATTTAGAAAAAAACACAGAAATACCGAATCCTGGAGCAAAAACAAAATATGAAGCATTGACTACATTGATAAAGCATCAATCTTGGCATAATGGACAAATAGCAATTTTAAAAAGATTATTAGGAAAAGATAATTAATCAATTGATTATCTTCATCATATCCAATATATGAACAAAAGTATTTATATAATTTCTGGCGAATCTTCGGGCGACGTTCACGGGGGAAATTTGGTCAAAGAAATAAAAAAATTAAATCCCCAACTCGACATTTATTGTTGGGGAGGCGATCGTATGCAACAAGCTGGGGCTGTGCTTCAAAAGCATTACAAAGACTTGGCTTTCATGGGTTTTGTAGAAGTAGCAAAAAACATTTTCACTATTTTAAGAAATTTCAAAGAAATAAAAGCTGACATTCTTTCAAAAAAACCTGAAGTAGTAGTTTTGATTGATTATCCAGGATTCAATTTAAGGCTAGCCAAATGGTTGAAAAAACATAATTTCAAAGTCATCTACTATATAGCTCCACAAGCTTGGGCGTGGAAAGAAGGCCGCGTCAAAGATATTAAAAAATATACGGATGAGCTCCTTGTTATCCTTCCTTTTGAAGAGGGTTTTTATAATAAACATGGGGTAAAAGCAAAATTTGTAGGACATCCCTTGCTACAAGAAATTGAACTCATGAAAACGGAAAAACAAAAACGAATAGCACTCCTTCCGGGTAGCCGAAAACAAGAAGTGTCGTCTATCCTGCCCATCATGCTAGAGATGCAAGCTTTATATCCCGATTATATTTTCCAAATTGCTGGGATGAAGCATTTAGGCGAACTGTTTTATCATGAAATCATTGGAAACATTCCTTGCGAAATAGTATGGAACAATGCTTCAAAAGTGATTCAAGGTGCCAGTTTGGCACTAGTATCTTCGGGAACAGCCACGCTAGAGACGGCACTTTTAAAGACCCCTCAAATAGTGTGCTACAAAAGCAGCTGGCTCAACTATGAAATAGGGAAACGAGTCATAAAAGTACCTTATATTTCATTGGTCAATTTAATCATGGGATGCGAAGTAGTAAAAGAACTCATTCAAAATCAACTCAACTCCAATCAGCTCAAAATAGAAATAGACAAATGTCTTGAAGCCCCTTATAGAACAAATATGTTGAATGAATACGAACATTTACGTGAAAAATTGGGTGAAAAAAATGCGTCTAAAGAGGCCGCAACTATTGTTTTGAGCTATCTGAAATAACTCATTTCAAAAAAGTTATACACATTTAATTAAAAAGTTGTACTTTTGCGCCTCCAAATCGACTCGTAAATTCGAGTCAATAATAAATTTAACCTAAAAAAAAGTAAGATGAATCGTTACGAATCAACCATCATCATTACTCCGGTACTATCGGATGAAGATGTAAAAAACAAGTTAAAGTCTTTCCGTGACTTTCTTGAGAAAAACGGAGCTGTAAACATCGATGAGGAATTTTGGGGTTTGAAAAAACTTGCCTATGCCATCGAGAAAAAAAGTACAGGTGTATACCATTTGTATGATTTTGAAGCACCTACTGATTTAGTTGAAAAACTAGAAGTTCAATACAAAAGAGATGAGTCTATCTTGAGATTCATGACTATCAAATTGGACAAATACGGTGTGGAATATGCTAATAAAAGAAAAGAAAATTTAGCTGGAAAGAAAAAAGCAAATAATAATAAAAAAGAGGAGGGAACCCATGAGTAAAGCAAATCAAAGTATTAGATATCTAACTACATTAAAGTTAGGCCAAAAAAGCAAAAAATATTGCAGATTTAAAAAAATGGGCATAAAGTTTATCGACTACAAAGATGCTGGTTTTTTATTGCGTTTTGTAAATGATCAAGGTAAAATTTTGCCTAGAAGACTTACAGGAAACTCTTTAAAATATCAAAGAAAAGTGGCGCAAGCGGTAAAAAGAGCAAGACAAATAGCGTTGATGCCTTATGTAACCGATTTGTATAAATAATTTGTAGAAAAAAATTAAAATCGAATAGAAATGGAAGTAATTTTAATAAATGACGTAGAAAAGTTGGGATATGCTGATGACGTGGTAAACGTAAAGCCAGGATATGCTAGAAACTTCTTAATCCCAAATGGATTGGCGGTAGTAAATAATGCTTCAAATTTGAATCTTTTGAACGAAAGAATCAAAAGAAGAGATAAAGTAGAAGCAAAACAATTGGCTAATCTTCAAGCAGTAGTTGGCAAATTGGCTGAAACAAAACTAGAAATTGGAACCAAAGTAGGTGGAAATGGAAAAATTTTCGGATCTATCTCTGCTATCCAAATTTCAGATGTATTGAAAGGCAAAGGAGTCGAAATTGATAGAAGAAAAATTTCTGTAAAAGAAGGTGATATCAAAGAAGTAGGAAGCTACACAGTAGTAATTGCTCTTACAAAAGAACAATCTGTAGAGTTGCCATTAGAAATATTTGCTGAATAATGCAGGCATTCGAAAAAAATTCTTAATTAAAAAAAAGATAAGCCGAACACTTAAACGAAAATGAGTGTTCGGCTTTTTTGTTTAATCCATAAATTATATAACATGAATACCAATTTTGACGAAAATTTAAACGTATGGGTAGAAAAGAAAAGAGAAGCTCTAGAATTAAGCAATATCTGCTCTACCTTGGAATTTGACAAAAAAACAGATTTAGTGCTTTTTAGAAGAAAATTATCGGACAAAAGCGTTACTGAAATCATCAATTATCACGAATATGCAGAACAGTTCGCCGATATGGCTATTGATACCACTACAACTTTAACTATTGCTCGAGAAATTGCAGAATTAGATTTGGCTCCTTCCCGAATAGACTTGGGTAGATTGGCAAAAGAATGGATCCAAGAAGGCAGTAAGTATAGCTCTGCAGCTGACTTTGTAAATGAAAAATTACAAAATTTTATTGGCAAAGACAAAAAACAAATCGAACCAAAAGATGTAGTTCTTTTTGGATTTGGTAGAATTGGTAGGCTAGTAGCTCGTATGATTAGCGAAGAAAGTGGCTCTCAATTGCGATTGAAAGCGATTGTAATTCGTATGAAAAATGAAGAAGAACTGATCAAAAGAGCGTATTTGCTCAAAAAAGATAGTATTCATGGCCAAATGAAAGGCACCGTAGCCTATGATGTTGAAAAAGGAATTTTGATCACCAATGGACAACAAATCAAAGTCATTACCGAATCGGATCCTGCCAATATTGATTATACAAAATATGGTATTAACGATGCACTTTTGATTGATAGTACAGGCGTTTTTCGTACCGAAGAGCAATTGAGCCAACATTTAAAATCAAAAGGAATAGCAAAAGTATTATTGACCGCTCCTGGAAAAGGTACTATGCCAAATATTGTATATGGT
>JBIILY010000071.1:0-6152 GCA_044338225.1 Chitinophagales bacterium | reverse complement strand
AATTACTGGAAACATAACTCAATTTATCTCCAACATAAAGGTAGCAAAATAATATAAAAAGCATGGTGGCAACACCTATCATAAAAGCAAGTAGATCTTTGATGCCACTCGTTTGAAAACGATAAATAATAATTAAGTAAAAAACAAAATATACAAAATATGAATATTGCAAAACGACCAAAAATCCAATCACAAATCCACTCGCAAAAAAATAATCGACCGATTTTTTTTCTTTTAATAAAAGAGAAATAAAATGCGTAGCTAGCCCAAGAAAAATGAGTTGTATAAGAATTTCTACATTTAGCTGTATTTTTAATCCTAAACTAACATGAATTAAATAAATAATGGAAGGCACAAAATTGAAAATATTTGAAATTTTCACATCGGCCAGTAAATAAGCCAGATAAAATGCAATAATTAGATTTAAAATATAAAAAAACAACTTAAACTTAAAAGCTGTAATCCCCCATTCTTTAACCAAAAAATTTAATAAGGGCACTTTTGAATAAAGAATAATCTGACTATCAGCTATTCCAAACAACTGAATGCCAACACATATAGCAATAATCAAAGCGACAAAAAATGATAATAATATATTTTTGGAGAGTAGATTATACATCTTTTATCGATAACGAATTAGAATTATTTGTTCAAATCTTCCAATACTTGTTTTGTAATATCCAATTTTGGATCAACATAATACACAATACCTTCTTTTTGGTATCCCATTACATAATTACAATTGTATTTTCCTTTATTTTCATCAAAATACTCTTGCAATGTTTTGTGTAATTCTTCGCTAGCTTTAGCACCTTTATCCGATACTGATTTCATCATCGTTTGACTTTCAGCTTCAAGGGCTTGTTTTCTCTTTACCAAAGCTTGTTCTTTAGCCTGAGCTTGTTGCGGATTGATTTGACCTGCTTGTGCTTGTTGAACCAATTGCATATACTCTGTCTCCAAAGCTTTCATTCTTCCTTGTAAAGAAGACTGAGCACCTTTTTGTTGGGCTTCTATTTCTTTTTCAAGCGTTTTATACTTTGTATAATTTGCAAAAAAAGTATCTGTATTGATAAAAGCAATTTTCCCAAACTCTCCAGCAGCCATTGCGCTAGGGTTTCCAGATAAATTTACTTTTGGACCATTTCCCGATCCTTTGAATTGCAAAAAGAATAATACGGCTACTGCTACGGTCAATACCGCGATTAAAATGGATTGGATGTTTTTCATTTATTGAATTTAAAAAATATTTTAATAATTAATTGAAGCAATAATCTATACTGCCATGATTTCTTTTTCTTTTGCCTCTAGCATTTTATCAGCTTTGGATATATGCTCGTCGGTCATTTTTTGGACTTTGTCCTCACCTCCTTTAATCATATCTTCGGACACACCATCTTTTTTCAATTTTTTCAATTCTTCATTGTTATCTCTACGAATATTTCTAATAGAAACTTTGGACTTTTCAATTTCCCCTTTAGCTTGTTTTACTAGATCTCTCCTTCTCTCTTCGGTCAATGGTGGTACCGCAATACGAATTACTTGCCCATCATTTTGTGGTGTTAAACCAATATTGGCTTGCATAATAGCTTTTTCTATAGGTCCAATCTGAGTTTTATCCCAAGGCTGTAACACAAGCATTCTACTATCCTGAACCGTAATACTACATACAGCCGATAAAGGGCCCATAGTTCCATAAGCATCTACCATGACGCCATTCAACATAGCGGGATTGGCTTTTCCTGCTCGTACTTTCAATAATTCATTTTCCAAATGCTCTATGGCTTTTCCAAATTTTACTTTTGCTTGTTCTATAACACTATTCATGTCAGACATAATATATATTTTTTAATCGTTTAATTTTAATACTGCTAAAAAGGCTTCTTGCGGCACTTCTACCTTACCAAATTGTCGCATTTTTTTCTTTCCTTTTTTCTGTTTTTCCAATAATTTTCGTTTACGCGAAATATCCCCTCCATAACATTTGGCGGTTACATCTTTTCGCATGGCCGAAATGGTTTCTCTAGCGATAACCTTCATACCAATAGCCGCTTGAATAGCGATTACAAACTGTTGTTTTGGAATCAAATCTTTCAACTTCTCGCACAATCTACGTCCAAAATCATACGCTTTATCCCTATGAATCATGGATGAAAATGCATCTACATTCTCACCGTTCAATTTAATATCTAACTTAACCAAATCCCCTGCTCTATAACCTATAATGGCATAATCAAAAGAAGCATATCCTTTGGAAATGGACTTCAATTTATCATAAAAATCAAATACAATTTCGGCCAAAGGCAACTCAAATTGTAGCTCCACTCTTGAAGGCGTCAAATAGACTTGATTTTTCAAAAGACCTCTTTTTTCCATACACAAATTCATCAAACTACCAATATACTCAGGGTTTGTGATTATTTGCGAACGAATCCAAGGCTCTTCTATTCTATCAATCGTAGTCACATCGGGCAATTCCGAAGGATTGTGTAAATAAATTTGAGCATCTTTGTCTCTTGATAAATAACAATTATAGCTTACTTGTGGAACAGTAACAATGATATTTTGGTCAAATTCTCGTTCAAGGCGCTCACTGATAATTTCCAAATGCAGAAGCCCCAAAAATCCACAACGAAATCCAAATCCCAAGGCAATAGAAGTCTCTGGCTCAAAAACCAAAGAAGCGTCATTTAATTGTAATTTATCCAAACTATCTCTCAAGTCCTCAAAATCATCGGTATCTATAGGATAAATCCCTGCAAATACCATGGGTTTCACATCTTCAAATCCTTTTACACCCTCCGTAGCAGGATTGCTAGCAAGTGTAATAGTATCCCCTACTTTAATTTCTTTGGCCTGTTTGATGCCCGTAATGATATACCCAACATCGCCAGCGCCCAGTTCATTTTTTTCTTCGGGAGTCAATCTCAAAATCCCTATTTCATCGGCATTATAATCTTTCCCTGTATTGATAAAACGAATTTTATCATTTTTTTTCATCGTGCCATTGAATATTCTAAAATAGGCTATAACCCCTCTAAATGGATTGAATACTGAATCAAAAATCATGGCTTGCAACTGCGCTTTGGCATCGCCTTTTGGAGCAGGTACACGTTCTATTACTGCTTTTAGGATTTCTTCTATGCCTATACCCGATTTTCCACTGGCTTCCAAAATATCTTCTCGTGGACATCCTATTAGGTCTACAATTTGGTCTTTTACCTCCTCAATCATAGCACCATCCATGTCTATTTTATTGACTACAGGCAAAATTTTCAAATCATTTTCCAGCGCCAAATACAAATTGGAAATCGTCTGAGCCTGAATGCCTTGCGTAGCATCTACCAGCAACAAAGCCCCTTCACAAGAAGCAATACTTCTAGAAACTTCATATGAAAAATCCACGTGACCCGGCGTATCAATCAAATTGAGACTATACATTTCGCCATTATAGATATAATCCATTTGAATGGCATGGCTCTTAATGGTAATTCCACGTTCGCGCTCCAAATCCATATCATCAAGCAATTGTGCTTGTTTTTGTCTTTCAGTTACGGTTTTGGTAAAATCCAATAACCTATCTGCCAAGGTACTCTTTCCGTGGTCTATATGTGCAATTATGCAAAAATTTCTAAACTTATTTATCATCGATTGGCAAAAATAAGGTTTTTTGAATGAGTTTTCTGTATTTTTTTTCGATATAAGAAAATATCCACTCATGTAGAAAAAGAAAATTCTTATCGAAAAGCAAACCCTTTCAATACTTTAACTTTTTTTAAAAACAATTAAAAAGTTAATAAATTTCAATAATAGATATGATTTTTCACTTTAATAAATAACCCTTAAATATTGATTAGCAAATACTTAATAAAAATTAAATTACAGAATAAATACGATTTTTTAATTAAACATCTTTTTCATACATGATTTTTAATTGATAAATTTGCAAATAATAAATAACTTTTTGATTTTTATACATTTATATAAAAATTTAAAAGAATTATATAAATAAGATAAAATATAGATATATGCAAAATACTTTCCACAATTTAAAATAGGCTTTTGGGGTTTATTCATATATTTATGTTTTAACACATTAAATATAAAAGCTCAGGTATCAATAAATGCTAGTATTGGGACTATAACAGGAAGCTTTTCAACACTCAAAGGTGCCTTCGATGCCATAAACGCAGGTACCCACGGGGGAACCATTACGATCACGATAAGTGGCAACACGAGCGAATTGGCTTCTGCAGTCTTAAATGAAAGTGGAAGCGGCGCTTCGAGTTATAGCAGCGTTCAAATAGTTCCTGCCGATGGAATAGTTCCAATATAAAATGGGATGGTAAATATAACAATCAAAACCAACCCTTTGGAGCGTACTTATATATCTGCGAATACAACAAAGCAGGTAATAAAAAAGTAATAAGTGGAACCATAAATTTGATTAGATAATAAAGAATAGAAATGAAAAAAAAATATATAACACTTTTCTTTGCTATATGCATACAAATGAATCTTTTGGCTCAAAACAACATACATTTTACACAATTTTACAATGCACCTACCGAGCTAAACCCCGCACTTACTGGCCAGTTTGATGGGCTCTTAATCTACAGGCAACAATGGAGCGGCGCAAGCAATATATCTAGTGATTTTTTCACTAAAACATTACAAGGATCGGTAGATTTAAGTATTGGGAATAAACAATTTGGAATTGGATTATCAGCCATTAATGACGTAACGGGCAATAGCGTTTTTAATTCAAACCGCTTTATTCTTTCGCTTGCGTACGGACTAAAATTTGAGGACAATCATATTTTATCTTTTGGTGCACAAGGCATGTACTATGGTTCTTCGCTGAACACAGAATCCTTAAATTTGGCAACACCAAATCCTACATTATTTAATTCTTCAAAATATTACGACTTCAATATAGGATTAAATTATCATATAGAAAGCGAAATGAATCGTATAGATTTTGGAATTTCGGGACATCAATTATTAGGGGGCGTAGAAAGTTTTAAATCCACAAATGACTCTTCTAATAAAGTTCCAAAATATTACAAAGCGTATTCGATAATAGAATGGGCCTTTAATGATGAGCTAAAAATAATGCCAGGTTTTTTTGGAGGCGACCAAGCCGGAGCTACTAACTTTCTAATAGGCAGCAATGTAGGATTTCAATTAAGAGATGAACTGCCAAACATAATCCTTTTTGCAGGAATTTGGAATAGAATAAATAAGCTAAATTATGAGTCAATAATGCCTCTCATTGGAGTGGAAATGAGCAAAGTGAGATTTATGATTTCTTATGATCATAGTTTTAGTCTAAACAAGTTGAATTCAACACCCAATACCATTGAAATGTCAATTTCATATCGAATTCCTACACCTAGAGAAAGAGGGTTTTCCGACTGTTTTATGTTTAATCCAAGGTTCTAAAGACTTTTTCACATTTGTTAACAATATTTAACACCCTGAAAATCAACGAACAACAAACAAAATAGGGACGGATATCAGTCAAAACACTAAAATATTAATATATTGATATTCAAATAATTAGATAATTCAAAAAATACATTCTACGTAGGATTTTTACCTTTTTTTATTGCTTTGCTACTATAAAAAAATTGAAAATATCATTTAACTTTGTCATAAGTAATTAATAAGGGAAAATTGCTTTAGACAGTTCAAATGATTTTTAAGACACTTTTTTTTAACAAAAAAATAAAATCAATATGATAAAATTTTACGACATTACATCTATTTTTAGAAAAACAGTTAAAAACAAATACTGCCTTTTGAGTTTTTTAATTTTAAATTTCTTGGGTCTTCAAGCCCAGGTATCGGTATCCGCTACACTAGGAACCGCTTCAACTTCATATACAAAACTCAGTTCGGCATTTACCGCTATAAATAGTGGCACACACAAAGGAGTCATTACTATTTCAATCACAGCTAACATTACAGAAACTGCTTCAGCTACGCTCAATGCCAGTGGCTCGGGCTCTTGTAGCTACACCAGTATCAATATCAGACCCAGTGGTGGCGCTCGGACGGTGAGTGGAGCCATAGCAGCTGGAAGTCCTTTGATTGATTTAAATGGAGCAGATAATGTCACCATCGATGGGCTCAAAACAGGCGGGAAT
>JBIILY010000070.1:0-6153 GCA_044338225.1 Chitinophagales bacterium | reverse complement strand
GTAAAATTTTGTAATTCCGTCATCGTTGGCCAAGTAACTCTTTCTGTAAGTTCTTGGTATGATTCTTTTATATAATTGACAATTTTATTCATACTACCTATTAAGTAAATTATTGTTACAATATTTTCACGGGCGGCAGGCTTCGAACCCACGACCTAAGGTTTTGGAGACCTTCGCTCTACCAGCTGAGCTACACCCGTAAAAAACACAAGGCATTGAAACCAATGCCTTGCATCTTATTTTTTAATTAAAATTATTTAATAATTTCAGTTACTTGACCAGCTCCTACTGTTCTACCACCTTCTCTTATCGCAAATCTCAATCCTTTTTCCAAAGCTACTGGATAAATCAATTGAACAGTCAATGTCAAGTTATCACCTGGCATAACCATTTCTTTACCTTCTGGCAAAGTGATTTCTCCTGTAACGTCTGTAGTTCTCAAATAGAACTGTGGACGATATTTGTTAAAGAATGGTGTGTGACGTCCACCTTCTTCTTTAGAAAGTACGTAAACTTCACATTGGAATTGTGTATGCGGAGTGATTGATCCTGGTTTACAAATTACTTGACCTCTTTTGATCATTTCTTTGTCAATACCTCTCAACAACAAACCTACGTTTTCTCCAGCCTCTCCAATATCAAGGATTTTTCTAAACATCTCAACTCCTGTTACAGTAGATGTCAATGCTTTTTCTCCTTCTTTGTTAAGACCTACGATTTCTACAGATTCTCCTGATCTAATGATACCTCTTTCAATTCTACCTGTAGCAACAGTTCCTCTACCTGTGATAGAGAATACATCCTCTACTGGCAACAAGAATGGTTGATCAATTGGTCTTGGTGGAACTGGGATATAAGAATCTACAACAGCCATCAACTCTTCAATAGCTTTCACGCCTTCTGGATCTCCGTTCAATGCTTTCAAAGCAGAACCTTTGATTACTGGAGTGTTATCGCCATCATATTGGTAGCTAGAAAGCAATTCTCTTACTTCCATTTCTACTAATTCTAACATTTCTGGATCGTCTACTAAATCAACTTTGTTCATAAAAACAACGATTTTTGGCACACCTACTTGTCTAGACAACAAGATATGCTCTCTTGTTTGTTGCATAGGTCCGTCTGTAGCAGCAATAACAATGATAGCACCGTCCATTTGAGCAGCACCTGTAATCATGTTTTTGATATAATCCGCGTGACCAGGACAGTCTACGTGAGCGTAGTGTCTTGACTCAGTTTCATACTCAACGTGAGCTGTATTGATAGTGATCCCTCTTTCTTTTTCTTCTGGAGCAGCATCGATTGAAGCATAATCTTTTTTCTCAGCCAATCCTTTGCTTGCTAATACTGTAGTAATAGCAGCTGTCAATGTAGTCTTTCCGTGATCTACGTGACCAATTGTACCCACGTTTACGTGCGGTTTGGTTTTGATAAATTGTTCTTTTGCCATTTTATTGTTTTTTTATTTTGGTTTAAAATTTAATATATATTGAATTAATATATTCCTTTTCTTTCTTTGAGCCAACGATGGGAATTGAACCCACGACCTCTTCCTTACCAAGGAAACGCTCTACCCCTGAGCTACGTCGGCTTGTAATAAAAAAAAATTATGCTTAAAAGCATAATTCCTAATATTATTTACCAGACTTCTTATTATAGAGCGGAAGACGAGACTCGAACCCGCGACCCTCAGCTTGGAAGGCTGATGCTCTACCAACTGAGCTACTTCCGCATTTTTGTTCTTAATGATATAAAAAAAGAAAAACAATTAGTGGGCAGTGATGGATTCGAACCACCGAAGCTCGCGCAGCAGATTTACAGTCTGCCCCATTTAGCCACTCTGGAAACTGCCCCCCTTTTTTACATTGCTGCAAAAAAAAGAGCCGAAGAAGGGACTTGAACCCCCGACCTGCTGATTACAAATCAGCTGCTCTACCAACTGAGCTACTTCGGCTTGTTTACATATTAGCGATTCTCTTTATCAGATAGCCGCTATTGTTTTATCATTTTTTATATCAAAGAACGAATTAAATTATTGTTCGTATTCTATCGCTTTAGAGTACTCCCTTTTTAAAAAAGGTGTGCAAAGATAATTACTATTTTTTTATTGGCAAGTCTTTTTTTATTATTTTTTTATTTTCAGGCCTTTAAAATATTCTAACTAAATGATTATCAATGTTTAAAATTTAAATATTTTCTTTATTCAAACCACATTTTTTCTTCACAATCTGGATCCAAGTTATAATTAATCGTTATTTCTTCGCCTGCTTTAATAGGTCTGTGGCATATAAAATGAATTTCGCGTTCTTCATAATAACTTTCATATATCGTATTGGCTCTATTGCTATGATTATACAACGAACCATATCCCAATGCCAGCGCACTTTTTGAATGATCATCGTCCCACAAAAAATAATAATTAAAAATCTCGGTCTGATCTATTAATTCTCTATCCTGAGCAGGCAATACAATAACTGGACAAATTTCTATCAATTCGCCAACTTCTATATCCGCATCGGTAAATACGCCTCTATCCTTTCCTTTTGATTCTTTTATATATATTGCCATAGTTTTTATATAATTAAAAAAGGCACTTGTTGGGTGCCTTTTTTAATAGATTTTTTAGTTTGAAGCGACTCCTTTATTATATGCATCGAACAAACGATTGATTTCATTAAAAATAAATTCTATCGTATCAGCAAAGCCTTTTTCGTCAAACGGAGAACTTAAATTGGCTACTTCCAATAACTCTAAGAAATTCATACTTCCTCCTTGTTTGCAAAGTCTATGATAATCTTTCCAAGCATTGCCAAAGTCTTCATTCATTTTTTTGTAAAACTGGAATGCACATAATTGCGCCAATGTATAATCGATATAATAGAATGGCATTTGATAAATATGGGCTTGCAACTGCCATCTTCCTCCATTTTCTAAAAATGGCTCATTATCTACTTTTATCCAAGGGGAGTACGTATCGCTTACTTGATTCCACATAGTTCTGCGTTGTTCGGCAGAAATTGTAGGATTTTCAAATACATTTTGTTGGAATTCATCCACTGAAACACCATAAGGCAAGAAAAATAATGATTTAAGCAAATGTCCTAATTTATATTTCTCAGTATCCTGCAAAAAGAATTTATCTACCCAGTTCCACGCAAAAAATTCCATACTCATTGAATGAATTTCGGCACTTTCAGAAGTGGGGAATAAATATTCACCTAATTCAAAATGCGTACTACAATAACATTGAAAAGCGTGCCCAGCTTCGTGTGTCAATACATCTACGTCATGCGACGTTCCATTGAAATTTGAAAATATAAATGGCGATTTAATTTCATCAATATACGTACAATATCCTCCAGGGCTTTTATTTTCTCTATTCAATAAATCCATTACTTCTAGGTCTATCATTTGTTTGAAGAATACACCTGTTTCTGGAGACAATTCATTGTACATTACCTGAGCATCGGTTATCATTTGCTCTGGGCTTGTTTTTGGCGTTGCATTTCCATCTTTGAATAACAAAGAATCGTAATGATACATCGTGTCCAATCCCTGTAATTTAGCAATTTTTTCTTTTAAAACAGCTACTTTTGGCGTTACATATTTAGCTACAAATCCTCTGTATTTTGTAATATCTTGAGCATTATAACAAGTACGTCCCATTCTATCATAGCCCATTTGTACAAAATTCTCATAGCCCAATTTATGAGCCAATTCAGTTCGTATTTTTACCAATTCATCATAGATTCTGTCCAACTCAGGTTGCACTTTTATCATCTCCGTATACATAGCTTTTGATGCAGCCTTGCGATATTCTCTATCGGTACTTTCCATTAGTGGAGACATTCCGCTAAGATTTCTTATTTTTCCATCAAAATCAATTTTGATTTCCGATTTCAATTTTTGATACTCAGCACTTAATTCATTTTCTTTTTGCAACAAAGGCACTACTTCCTCTGATACAATTTTATTTTGTAATTCTGTCAAATCAAAAAATTGTTTGCCAAATTCAGCTTCCAATTCTTTTCTATATTTTGCAGCCAAACAAGCTATCCCAAATTCTTTAAATACTGGACTAAGCTTAGGCATTTCATTGTCAAAATACTTTTTTTCATCTTCAAAGAATGCATCTTTTGAATTTTGGCTGTATTTCACTTCTACAAATGAATGCGCACTGCCATTTTTCTTAGAATCTCTAGAGATTTTCAAGAAAAGCTCACGCTGCGATTCCAACGTATCTGCTGCTTTGAAGGCTTCAATATCTTGTTTCAATTCTGACGTATACGCGTCCAAATTAGGTCGTGCATAAACGATTTCACTAAATTTTTTCATATTTTTTGTTTTTGTTATAATCTAATTGAATTCCATACTGTTGGAATTTTTTAAAGCGACAAATGTAACTATTTTGAGTTTAATTTTTCAAAATCTTTGGAAAATAATATCTAAAACTATGAATTTAACTCCCCAACGGTAATTTATTTTGTTTTTACCTTTAAAAAAATATTATTTTTGCTTGAAAATAAGACTACAATGAAAAAACAAATCCTACCTATTGGTAAATGGCACCCAATCAATGAAAATAATGAAATTGGAAATAATACAATTTCCGAAATTCAATTGGAATACCAGCCTGTAGTAGAAAAAAGTATAGAAATAATTATTAACCATTTGAAAGACAATTTAGATAGTATCTATCTAAGAGGCAGTGTAGCCAAAGGATATGCCCAACCCATTATTTCGGATATTGATTTTATTGTAATTACAAAAAATAAAAATTCCACCGAAGAAGAATCTTTACAAAAAATATTAGATGAGCTTATTGCAACTCATTTTCAATGGATTCAACGAATAGAAATACTGTTTTTTGCACTTGCCGAAATTTCTAGAAAAGGTGAATTTTGGCTAAAAGTACATAGTTCTTTTTTATACGGTACGAATAGACTAGATGCTATAAAACCATTCAAAATAACTGATATAGAAGCAAAAGCACATTCAAATGAATTGAAAAGTTCGATGGAACAATTCATAAACGACATAAAAAGTGGAAAAAAACGTTCTTTTTCGTGGGCTTTTAAGAGAATTATACGAACAGGGTTTGAAACCGTAATGATAGTAGAAAACTGCTATTCTAGGGATTTATACCTAAACTATGAAGTATTTGCAAAGCATTTTCCAGAAAAAAAGGAAGCTATGTACAAAGCATTGGATTTTGTAGTCAATCCAAACGATAATCTAATTGAAAATCTGGAAATTCTGAAAGATTTGACTGATTTTATTGTTAGCAAGATTGAAGAAAATAGTTAAAAAAAACATCTTCAATACTCATACCTGCGGAATTTGTTCTACCAAAATCAAATTACCCGCTTTGTTAAAATAAGTACACGTCATTTTGCTTAAACAAATTTCCCATTTTTCTATTCCTGTATCTGCGCACATTGTGATAAAAGTCAAATAATCAGTTTTCCCTTGTTGATGTGCCTTCAATTCCTCTTTAAACGTTTCAATATCTGCACTGTCCGCTATAAATTTGGTATCATATTTTGCAGGAACTTTTTGAATATAATCACTGGCGCCATAATAATCGATATGACCATCGGACACATAAGCGGAATAATGCGTCACGCCCAATTCTTTGATTTCTCTAATATAAGCTGGAAAATCGGCACCCGATTTCACCTTACTATGTGCTGTTTTTATTTGTTCTACGGTAAACATAGGAATTAATAAATTACAAATCCTAAACAAACCTAGGGTCTATAGCCATTATATTACCACATTTCTTGCAGGTACGCATATCCTCAGAGCCATAAAACTCATTGAAACGTGGGATAAAATCTTTTTCGATATTATCCAAATGAAAATAATATTCTTTCAAATTGGTATTGCACGATTCACAAAACCATAGCAAGCCATCATTCATTTTCTCCGAGCGTTTTCGTTCTATCACCAATCCCACCGAACCTGCAGGTCTGGAAGGACTATGCGGTATTCGAGCCGGCAAAAGAAACATTTCGCCCTCTTTTATTTTTACCACCTCTGCTTTGCCATCTATCTGCACACCCACTTCTATTTCGCCTTCTATTTGATAAAAAAGCTCTTCCGTCTCATTATAATGATAATCTTTTCTAGCATTGGGTCCGCCTACTATCA
>JBIILY010000200.1:0-3484 GCA_044338225.1 Chitinophagales bacterium | reverse complement strand
TTTGCTGCTGATTGAAGAAGATTATACTGAAAGTACCCTGATATGAATGAAATGATATCAAATGCCAGCATTATCCATATTAGAATTATAGCATTTTTAGCTCTTTTTTCGTTTGGTTTTAAATTTTCCATATTGTCTTCTTCGTTTTTTGCTGAATGTTTTATTTAATACTTTAGTTATGTGCAAATTTAAAGATATTTTTTATTTACAATTTTCTTTTTTATATTTTTTAAAGCTCAATAAATAATAATTGAAGTAAATTTGCAACTTTTAGAAAAATAATTTTTAAATCAGAAGCTACATCATGATAAATCAGTATACGTTTTTTAATAACGAAGACGAAAAAGAGGAAAAAGAAGAGAAAGACAGCGGCACAATGATGACGAAGCGCATGGAAGAAATCTACCTAAAACAGCGTAGAGTGTATTTCTGGGGACCTGTGGACGACAAGAGTATGGAAAAAGTAATAGGAAAAATTCTATTCTTGGATGCGCATGAACCGGGCAAAGAGATTGACTTATTTTTTAGCAGTCCAGGAGGAAGTGTTACAGCCGGTTTGGCGTTATTGGACATTATGAAAATGATTCAGTCGCCTGTCAATACTATTTGTATGGGATTGGCTGCTTCTATGGGCAGTATGATCTTGAGCCACGGTCCCAAAGGCAAACGAAAAATCTTTGAAAATGGTCGTGTTATGATTCACCAGCCTTCTATTGGAGGTGTACAAGGACAGGCTATTGAGTTGGAAATTACCGCTAAACAAATAGTAAAAACTAGAGCTTTATTAGCCAAAATATTAGCGGATAATTGCGGACAGCCTGTAGAGAAAATTTTGAAAGATTTTGATAGAGATTATTGGATGGATGCCAAAGAAGCTATTGAATACGGTATCGTAGACGAGATAATTACAAAAATGTAATCGATGATCATAGAACAAAAAATTGCGAGTTATTTAGGATTAAAAGAAAGTCAATTGATTTTTAATTTTCGTCAAATTGATGGGATTACGACCTTAGATTTGATTACGATAAATCCACACCATCAGCAATCTTTTTTGTTTCATTCGCTCAAAGCTATCGATAAAAATGAAGCGCTGAGCAAGATGCTCGAATATGTAGAAAAACACTATCAAAATGAAGATAGTTATACCATTCAATGGGTAAAAATAGGCGAAAACAAGTTGCATACTTCGTATTTTAGAGCTAAAAATATCTATGGAATTTTGGATAAATTTTTCTATGAACGCGATATTAATTCCTATAAAATATATAGCATAGCCTTGAATCCCATTAGTTAAAAACATAAAGTACATACACAAGAAATGGAAGTTAAATTATTAGATAAAACCTTTAAGCCCTATTTGTCCGACAAAGAAATAGAAAGTCGTGTTTTTGAGCTTTCAAAAAAAATCGAGCGCGATTATAAAGATAGAAATCCTTTTTTTATAGCCATTCTCAATGGCTCTTTTATGTTTGCATCGGATTTAGTCAAAAATGTAAAATTGGATTGTGAAATCGAATTCATGAAAGTAAGCTCGTATGAAGGAACCGCGTCAACTGGCTTGGTTAGAGAAATGATAGGCTTGAGCAAAAGTATTGAAGGACGCGATGTAATCGTAATTGAAGATATAGTAGATACAGGTCATACGCTTCATTATATCAAGGAAGAATTGGAAAAAATGAAGCCAGCTTCATTAACACTTACTACGCTTTTGTATAAGCCCGAAGCCTTTGAGCATGGTTATGCATTGGATTATATAGGATTTGAAATTCCCAATAAATTTATAGTAGGATATGGCCTAGATTATGATGGCTATGGAAGAAATTTGAAAGAAATCTATCAAATTGTATAATGACCCAATAAACATAATATGAAAAATCTACTCGCTTTTTTCTTTTTTTTCTTTGCATTAATTTCTTGTGAGGAGCAGAAAAAAAATGAGCAACACACCCCCTTAGACATTTCCCCAATAGATAGCAATGCGCCCAAAGAGCTCTCTGTAGCGGAAGTAGAAGCTATGATGAAAGATGGCGGAAGCAGCCCCACGTTTCAGTATCAAGGTGTTATTGGATTTGGAGGTACAAAAGAGTATGTATTTACCTGCGATTCGGGCAAACGAATTCAGTTTGAACTTATTTCAGATGAAGATAACGTAGTCTTGGATATTCAAAAAGAAATGTGGACGCATGCACGATTGGATGCCGAAAAAGTAACTAAGGTCAAAGCATTTGTTCATGTTTCGGACAGTCTTTCCTATATAGAAACATGCAAAAAAACATTTCGATTCAAAACTATATTGAAGCTAGATCCTGAGTCCTCAGATTCAAGTTCGGTGGGAAAATATCAGTTGAAAACCTTTGTAGAATAATTTTTTTGTGGGAATAGTTGAAAAAATATCTATTTTTGTCTAATGGGTATTCAGCTAAACACACCTGTAGAACACATTCCGGGAATTTTACCTCTCAAAGCCGATTTGCTTAAAAAAAATCTGGGTGTTTTTTTTGTGCAAGACCTTATTTCTCATTATCCTTTTCGATATATTGATAAATCAAAAATTTATCAAATCCGTGAGGTCACAGAGCAAGTGGCATATATCCAACTTTATGGAAAAATAGAAGATATTCGCATAGAAGGCGAAGGCCCCAAAAAAAGATTGGTAGCCAATTTTGAAGATCCCAGTGGCGAAATGCAATTGGTATGGTTTCAAGGGATTGAATGGCATCGAAAAAATCTATTGGCGGGCAAAAAGTACTTGATTTTTGGGAAACCGCAAAAATTTGGACGCAATTTCAGCATTACCCATCCCGAAATTAAACAAATAGATGATCTTTCTACGGTAGATATTTCCGGTTTTCAGCCGGTGTACAATACTTCCGAATCCATGAAGAAAAAAGGACTGGACAGCAATGGACTCAGCAAGCTCATCAAGTATGTCTTTCAATGGCTGGACAAAGGTCAACTTTTTGAGTATCTCCCTTCGGAAATATTGGAACGTGAGCAGATGAAGCCTTATCCGTCTTCCATAGTACAGATTCATTTTCCCAAAAATTTGCAAGAAATAGCACAAGCGCAACGCAGAATCAAATTTGAAGAATTTTTCCAAATTCAAATTCAGCTCCAGCAGAGTCTCCACACTCGAAAAACAGCTCAAAGAGGCTTTGTTTTTGAGAAAATTGATACGGTTTTCAATACCTTTTACAATCAATATTTACCTTTTCAGCTCACCGATGCTCAAAAAAGAGTGTTGAAAGATGTGCGTAAAGATGTGGTTTCGGGAAGGCAGATGAATAGGCTCGTTCAGGGCGATGTGGGCAGTGGCAAAACCATTGTGGCGCTCATGTCTATGCTTATGGCTATCAATAATGGCTTTCAAGCATGCTTGATGGCTCCTACCGAAATCTTATCAAAACAACATTTTGAAGGGATATCAGAATTGTTAAAACCCTTGAATATTCAAGTTGTTTTATTGACTGGAAGTACTACC
>JBIILY010000273.1:0-2690 GCA_044338225.1 Chitinophagales bacterium | reverse complement strand
AATTTAGGATTTGTGGTTATTGACGAACAGCATCGATTTGGGGTAGCACAGCGGGCACAACTCTGGGCCAAGAATGAATTGCCTCCGCATGTATTGGTAATGACCGCTACCCCTATTCCGCGAACTTTAGCCATGACACTCTATGGCGATTTGGATTATTCAGTCATTGATCAATTGCCGCCCGGAAGAAAACCTATCGCTACAAAACATGTATTTTTCAATAAAAAAGCCCAATTATTTCATTTTTTAAAAGAAGAAATAGCCAAAGGATATCAAGTCTACATGGTGTTTCCATTGATAGAAGAAAGTGAAAAAATAGATTTGAAAAATCTAGTGGATGGCTATGAAGAAATTCAACGAGAATTTCCCGAACCTCAATATAAGGCCGGCATGCTTCATGGAAAAATGAAAAACGATGAAAAAAATGCACAAATGGCACTTTTTGTGGAAGGAAAAACGCAGCTTTTAGTAGCCACTACCGTTATAGAAGTTGGGGTCAATGTGCCCAATGCTTCGGTAATGGTTATTGTCAATGCGGAGCGTTTTGGTTTGTCCCAATTGCATCAGCTACGGGGCAGAGTAGGACGTGGTAGCGACCAGTCTTTTTGTTTTCTGCTTACCGATTTTAATCTCAATCTGGATGGCCGAAAACGAATGCAAATCATGACCGATTCCAGCGATGGATTTGTGATAGCCGAAGCCGATTTAAAAATGCGAGGGCCAGGTGATATTTCGGGGACGAGACAAAGTGGTGATGTGCAACTCAAATTAGCGAGTATTGCCGAAGATGGCGAAATATTGTCTATGGCACAGCGTATTTCTCAAGAAATAGTCCAAGAAGATCCCCAACTCCATATGGATAAATATAAAAATTTAAAATATGTCCTGGATCGTATCAAAAAAGAAACAAAACGCTGGAGTAAAATTAGCTAAAATTCCCCTTTCTTAATTTTTTTGAAAAAGACTTTACGCACAGCTCATTTTAAAATAGCATACTTTTCTATACAAAAACTAGTGATTTTCATTGTATTGAGATGAGTTTTGATGTAAATCATCTAAAAAAATATATGAGTTATTAAAATTTGTTAAAAAAATTATTTAAACTTTTGTACTTTTGGCATGTTTTTTGTTAATAATATGTTTAAATGTCTCCCAATGCCTACTTAAAGAATAGGTTTTGGATTAAATATTAAATAAAATTTTATGAAATTTAATTGCCAACTCGCAACAAAATTAAGCCTTCTAGCATTCTCATTTGCTATAGGTAGTTTTACATTAAACGCGCAAAGTGGTTCCGTAGATTCGGATGGTGACGGTATCATCAATTCCATTGATCTAGACGATGACAACGATGGTATCTTGGATGAATTTGAATATGCGCCAGCCTATTGCAATGCATCTCCAAGTTGTATCACCAATGCCTCGTTGAGTGCAAGTGCGCAAGCAACTAGTGCGGCTCCTTCGGGTTGGACAAATTTTGCTAATGGCGGTAATCCCGATATCAGTCAAGGCAATTGGCATGTAATGACAAATCAAGTAACTTCGGCAGCTGCACTATTTCCTTATGCGCCAGCAGGTACTTATTTTATTTATGGAATGAGCAAAAATGGTTCAGGCGCAGTAGGCGGATGGGCACCTTATGGGGAAGCCTTTTCACAAACGATTACCTGTTTGATACCGGGTAATACATATACTGTATCATTTAAAGGTGCATTGACTAGACAGTCTACTTGGAATTCGCCTTGGACAATACCTACCAAAGGTAATTTTGTGTTGGTACGAGACGGTGCTACAGTGGCTACTTCTCAGGACATATTTTTAGAAGCTACCGCTCAGACAATTACATTGTCTTTTATGGCGGTTTCTACTTCGCATACGATTACAATAGCGCATACCAATCCTGGAACCAATGACTTATCTTTAATGGTCATTCAAACAGGTACAGGATTCTTTTGTACGGGAGGGTTTAACAATACCGTAGATATAGATACCGATGGAGATGGAATTTCCAATCGTTTTGATTTGGATAGTGATGGAGATGGTTGTAGCGATGCTTTTGAAGGAGGCGCGACAATGGTCAAAACAGATTCTTTAATGACGGCTCCTTTTGGTGCAAATGGATTTGCTAATAATAAAGAAACGGCAACTGAAAGTGGCGTCATTAATTATACAAATATATACAGCAGTTATGCCAAATCCGCTTCTTCTATTGCTTGTGTCGATTCAGATAATGATGGTATCGTAGATGTATATGATATAGACGACGACAATGATGGCATTCCTGATGATAAGGAATGTGTAGTCAGTGCAGCTAAAAATAGAGCTATTTCTACCTTTACTTTCAATAGTTATTTTACACAACAAACCGGATGTACAGGCAATAATGATCAACTGTGGTATACTTCAATGCCATATTATAAAATAGGAGCTCCAAATGATCTTTGTATAGCTATAAACGGAGTCAATATTACAGACTATGTCACTGGAAGTTTGAGCAGTGGAACTATTTTGGCGGTTAATGGCGGTGGAAGTACCAATGGATTTAAAGAAGCTTTTTCTTATACCGAAACGGTGGTTGCAAATAGAAATTATAATATCAAGATGCCTTATTTCAATGCGGGATGTGGCGGTCAAATTATTGTAAAAATAAATGGTAATGTGGTATACTTAAGTTCATCACAATCTTCTCC
>JBIILY010000106.1:0-5073 GCA_044338225.1 Chitinophagales bacterium | reverse complement strand
CGGAATAGCCAAGAGCAAAAGGAGCGGTACATGAAAATAAGATTCAAGTGGGTTTTGGAACCCGATAATCAATACAAAAAAGACCCCCACAATCCCCAAAGACAAGAGCAATGAAGTAGCGATGTGCCTAGAAAGCGCTTCTCTACTGGTTTTGAAATAGTCCACCGCTACGGTATTGGTAATCCCTAAAAATACAAACGGGGTCACGAAGTTGATGGAGTTGAGGTAGATATTGAGCGTCCCAAACTCGTCGGGGCTGATATAGTGTGTAAATAAAGGGGTGATGAGAAAGGATATCCCTCTCAGAAAAAAGTTTAGAAATGTATAGATGCCTATCGTCCGCGCTAGGGGGCTGTTGAGCCCTTTTTGGAGGGTATTTTTGGCACGGTGTAAGGCTCTTTTCAATTATTATAAATTTTAGTTTTGACAAAAATAAGGAAAATTTATAAAACAGAAAATAGATTTTGACATTTTGGGAATAAAAATATGCAATTGGATAATAGGGATTAGAGATTAGGATTTAGATATTTTTTTGAGTTATTGGTAATTAGTAACCAGTGATTAGATATTTTTTTTAAGTGATTGATATAAAGAGACAATAGATTATAGATATTAGATATTAGATATTAGAATTTTTAGAGTGATTGATAAAAAGAGACAATAGATATTAGATTATAGATATTAGACTTTTTAGAGTGATTAGATGTTTTTTTCAAATTACAAATCACTAATTACAATTCACAAATCACTAATCACTCAAATCTAACGTCTAACGTCTCATATCTAACGTCTCATATCTAACGTCTCATATCTAATCACTAATTACTCAAATCTATTATCTAACGTCTCATATCTAACTACAATCTTACGTCAAAAAATGGGCTGCGTGCATCGCTTTAATATTGGCTCCCAATTCCTTTACCTGATAATCATTGCTCAATACAAAAGACGCAATTATTGGTTTGTCCAAAATTTCTTCTAATTGGCGCAAATGTCTAGCGTCCGTTTGAGAGATGTGTGAAGCTTGTTTGATTTCTATTGCAATATAGCCCTTTTCTAATTCGATTAATAAATCGACTTCTCTGCCGTCATTGGTGCGCAAATGATAGAAGTGGCAATCGATTTCTAAGGATTTAGCTTGCTTAAAAATCTCTGAGACAACCGCCGTTTCAAATTCATTACCATTCAAAATTCCACTGGTATTCTGAGTAAGGGTTCGTTGTATGCCTATATCTAAAAAATGCAATTTTGGCATTTTGGACAATCGTTTGAGCTTGTTTTTATGCCACGGCGACAGCATAATTATTTGATAACTTATCGATAAGTAATATAAGAATTTTTGGGCAGTAGCCGACTGTATTCCCGCTTCGCGAGCCAACGAAGAATAGTTGACGAGTTGTCCTGTTTGTGAGGCACACACCCTTTGCATAGCTACAAATGGCTCTAATCTTCTAAAGTCTGCCAAATCTCTTACATCGCGCTCTAAATAGGTTTTTACATAATCTCTTAACCATACGATTTTTTCTCGCTCCTTGAGTCGATGGGCTATTAATGAAGGATAACCCCCAAACTTTAAATAATATTCAAAAGCTTCTAGTTTGGATTCAAAGCCCCGTTCCAATCGAAAAGATGGCATGCTTTCGGTTGAAGTGTCGAGTAGTATTTGTTGAAAAAAAGAATTTGTAGGGGTTTCTAATCCATTTTGAGTCAATTGCTCGGGTAAGGTTAATGGAAACATCTCAAAAATAGTACAACGACCCGCTAAGGTTTCTTTAACTTTTTGGAGAAGGAGTATTTGGCTTGAGCCTGATAAAATATAGCGTTCTTGTCCAT
Organism: Chitinophagales bacterium; assembly: GCA_044338225.1. Lineage (GTDB taxonomy): Bacteria > Bacteroidota > Bacteroidia > Chitinophagales > JADJOU01 > CHPMRC01. Next base: position 3,240 of record JBIILY010000106.1, on the reverse strand, counting down.
CTTTATCATACACGGCTTTAATCATATCAAATAATTCGGGCATTTTCTGAACTTCATCAAGGATGGCTTTTGGAAAGTTTTTTGCCCATTGATCAGCGGTTAAATTTGCCAAATCACGCCTTAGGCTGGGATCATCTAATGACAAATAGGTGTAGTCTGGGAAAATATTTTTAAGTAAGGTGGTTTTTCCTACTTGTCTTGCTCCAGTCAAAACTATAATTCTACCGAGAATTGACTCACTCGCAGCGATTAAGCTATCTTTAAGACGTCTTGATTTGTTCATAAATCCCAATTTTGACGACAAAGATACTCAATTTATTTTTTATTAATGCAAATTTTACGCCATAATTATAAATTATATTTCAAATTTTACGCCATAATTTTAGAAATTTTTAGTATAATGAGACAATAGATATTAGAATTTTTAGAGTGATTGGTAACGAGTGATTAGTAATTAGATGTTTCAGTATAAAGAGACAATAGATATTAGATTATAGATTTTAGACTTTTTAGAGTGATTAGTAACGAGTGATTAGATGTTTTTTTCAAATCACAAATCACTAATTACTTCAATCTATTATCTAACGTCTCAAATCTAATGCCTAACATCTATTCTCTTCTCAAAAACATTTCCAACGAAATCGTCTGAATCCCTTTGTGTGTATTGCCGTCAAAGGCTTCCCAAGTAATGACTGTTTTGGGGTAGTTGTCTTGAATTTTCAGGAGATTTCCAAATTCTCTTTCAATTGTTTGCGGTTCTAGTATACTGAGTGCTACCTGAAAATAATGCGTTTCTCCATTTTTTTGTGCAATAAAATCGATTTCTCTTTGGTCTTGTTTTCCAATGAGGATTGTATATCCCAAAAATTTTAGATGATTAAAAACGGCGTTTTCCATAATCTTTCCTCTATCTTCGATACGATATCCATAGATGCCATTTCGTATACCCAAATTTTCAAAATAATATTTTTCGCCAAACTCAAACACACGCTTTCCAATCATATCATAACGAGCAACTTTATAGATAAGAAAAGCGTTGACAAGATATTCTACATAACTTTGTACTTGATTGGTAGAAATTTTTACTTGTTGCGATTTGAGAAAATCACTAATCTTCTTTGAGGAAAATAAACTACCAATATTTCCCGCCAAAAACTGCACTAATTTTTCTAAAAAAGGCGTATTGCGGATTTCATAACGATTTACAATATCTCTATAAACAATGGTGGCATATATGTTTTTTAGATATTCAAATACGATTTCATCTTCCAATTTTAGATGTTTGAGATAGGGAAGTCCGCCATATTTTAGGAACTTTGCGAGGCTTTCGGAAGCACTTTCTAATTGATGAAAATCTAAAAATTCGGTATAGGAAAGGCTATGTACTTCTATTTCGATATATCTACCACTGAGTTGTCCTGCAATATCCCTCGAAAGTAAATTGGCATTGCTGCCGGTGCAGTATATATCCAAATCTGTATCCAACGCAGCGGAACGAAGTGCATCTGAAAAATTTTCAATTTCTTGTATTTCATCAATAAATACATAATTTTTTTGATTTTCTTTTTTATTACTTTGTATATACGTATTAAGATCCAACGCATTTTTTATATTGGAAAAAGTCAAATCCTCTTTGTTGATGTATATAATGGACGCATTTTTATGCTCTTTTTGAATCATTTGAATGATTTGAAAAAGCAAATAGCTTTTTCCTACTCTTCGTTGTCCCGTAAATACTTTTATAATCGATTGTTCCATAAATGGCACGATTTTATGAGTATAATGGGGCCTTTCTATAATTTGAGGTATTTTTATCACACGATAAACATTTAATTATAATTAAAACTTTTTGCAAAAATATAAAAAGTTTATGATATGATTTAAATTATTTAGAGGTTAGATATTTTTTTCACGTGATAAGTAACGAGTAATTAGATTTTTTAGAGTAATTAGTAACGAGTGATTAGTAATTAAACATTTTTTTCAAATTACAGGTCACTAATTACTAATTACAATTCACAAATCACTTCAATCTCTAGTCCCTAAAACCTAATCCCTTTTTCTATTATCCCATTCATCTCTAAATCCTTATATTTGTCTTTCATATTGAATTAAAAATGTATGTGTGGTATATCGGGATTTATAGATTTTAACAAAAAAAGTAGCTTGGAGCAGCTTCAAGCTATGAATCGCACCATGGTGCACCGTGGCCCCGATGGCGAAGGTTATTTTTTTGAACCGCTAGACACGGCTCATGTTGGACTGGCACACCGCCGATTGTCCATCATCGATTTGTCGTCCCATGCCAGCCAGCCCATGTTTTATGAAGATTATATACTCATTTTCAATGGCGAAATCTATAATTTTCAAGAAATAAAAGAGGAGCTCCTAGCACTAGGGCATATATTTAATACCCAGTCGGACACCGAGGTAATCCTCCATGCATTCCAGCAATGGCATACTCGCTGTGTAGACAAGATGGTGGGCATGTTTGCCTTTGTATTATTAGATAAGAAAAAAGGAGAAATCCATGCTTTTAGAGACCGCGCCGGAGTCAAGCCTTTTTTTTATTATTGGCATGAAGGTCTTTTTCTCTTTGGATCCGAACTCAAAGCGCTGATGCAGCATCCCGCATTCAAAAAAAGTATTTCTCTGGATTCGTTGGCTTCATTTATGAACTATGGCTATGTCCCCACTCCTAATTCGATTTTTGAACATACACATAAGCTCAAGCCAGGGCATTTTATAGAAATTTCCCTTCAAAAAAAGAATTTTGAAACTAAAAAATACTGGAATGTTCTCAATGCCTATCAGCTTCCCAAGCTAGATATAGGCTATGAGGAAGCCATAGAAGAAACCGAAAAAATTCTGAAAAAAGCATTCCAATACCGTATGGTAGCCGATGTACCCGTTGGGGTATTTTTGAGTGGTGGCTACGACAGTACCTGCGTTACGGCTATGCTTCAGGCACAAGCTTCGCAAAAAATCAAGACATTTACGATAGGTGTTGGCGACCAAAATTTGAATGAAGCGCCTTTTGCCAAGCAGATTTCGGACTATATAGGCACCGACCACCAAGAACTCTACTGTACCGAAAAAGATGCGTTAGATATCGTACCGCAGTTGCCGCATTTCTTCGATGAGCCTTTTGCCGATAGCAGCGCTATTCCTACCATTTTGGTAAGCAAACTGGCAGCTGGCAGCGTCAAAGTAGCTTTGAGTGCCGATGCTGGCGATGAA
>JBIILY010000069.1:0-6205 GCA_044338225.1 Chitinophagales bacterium | reverse complement strand
ATTATTAGGGATAATCGTTATATTGGGTACATAATCAAAAACCCCATCGAAGAATGGTTCGTTATTTTGATTGAGTCTATCCAAGTTGAATACACGTATCATAGGTTCATTTTGCAAATTCCCTTTGGGCAAATATCGTTTGAGTCCACCTCCTGGATCATTGTAATAGACATCCAATCTGAAATTTTGTTGACTTACTTGATATGCATTCAGAGAATAAATATTTTTCATCATCAAATCCCAAATAGGGTATGAAGGATTGACATTGGTTCCTTTTAATAATTTCAAATATACCAACCTTCCTGGATCTTTTACGCTGGTATCGGGAAGTGTAATATCTCTAGACAAATCGCCTACTTGATAGATCTTACCGTTGTATGAATATTGAAATGAAACAGCCAATATATCATTGGCTTGTATATTTGTATTCAATGAAATATATCCCAATTGGGGATTCAGAATAAACTCGCTTGGCGATAATTTTCGCATGAACGATTTTTCAAAATCTTGAAAAGAAGCCAAATTATAATTTGTTTGCAAGGTATTAAGCGCAGTATTGACATTTCTTACATTTTGGTCATTTTTTATTTTCCCATACAAATCATTGGATTCATTGGATGGTAAAAAATTAACAGGGTTTCCTATAATATTAGAAGAATAAGGCTTTACCTCCCCTAAATCTTGAAATGCAACAGCATCGCGAATACTCTGGGTAACGGTGCTTCTATTTGTAATCCATACTTCACAATTTAATATTTGAAATTGTGAAATATTCAAAGGTAGATTTTTTAGTGATTTTTCATAATTATCTCTAAAAAATTGGCTTAAGAAGAAGTGTTTATTGACATCATATTGGTCTGCCGTAATTTCAAAACGCTGCACTTCAGCACCATTTTCTACTACTTTTGATTGTTTATTCCCACGTTGTTGGGACAATACAGTTTTTAAATTTAATTTTCCAAATTGCAACTCCGATTTGATACCAAACAAGGATTGACTTCCCGTAATGAGCTGCGTAGGCACATCAAAACTAACATCTCCAGCCTCAAGATTTCTAACGATTTCATCCTCTTTGCCTTTATAGCCCAACTTGATTCGTTGACCTTCAAATCCAAATCCTGCTTGATTATTGAACTGTAATGTATTCTGAAATTTATCCCCTATCTTTCCCATCACGCTCAAATTGATATTCATATCAAAATCCATAACCCCTTGAGACTGTTGGATTGGAGAAATTTGTGGATTTTTTATAGTATTATGAGTATATCCCATTAAGACTTGGAGATTCCCCTGAGGTTTTACCTCAATCCCACCGTCACCAAACATGCCTTGTTCTGCTTCTTTGAATTTTGAAACCGGACTAAATTCATTTTTTTTTGATAAAAGACTTGATGTTTTATTTCGTGCTTGAAGGTTGGATGTGTTTTCTTTTTTTGACACATATTCTGCATATTCGTCAAAAGTCATATACATAGGCGGTTTTACATTGACCCCATTGACTTTTTCTGTAATGATATATTTATTAGTTTTGGGATCGTATTCTACTTTACGTTCGATATTGGATGGCGGTGGCAATATGTAACGATTTTCATTGGTTTCTTGCACAAATGAACCGGGCTCTTCTTTCTTGAACTTTGAAGAATCTGAAGGCGAAGCAAGCATTTCAATTTTGGAAAAAATCAATGCATTGGAATAGGAAACTGCATTTCCATTCCAAACAACTATAGTTAGAGTCACTATTCCTAGAGTTCGAATAAGTGCCTTAAAATGATTTTCTTTTTTTTCTATCACAATATCTTCAAAGCCTGCTTAATATATTCTTCCACGGTTTCAATTGTAGCATGTTGCTTTTCAATTGAAGCCAACGCCTTTTGGATTGTATTTTTTTGAAATCCTAAAGATGTCAAGGCTATTAACGCTTCTTCTTTGATTTTATTGTTTGATTTTGATTCAAAAATAGCTTCATCACCCCCTTTCAGCATTTTATCTTTTAGTTCAAGAATCAATCTTTTTGCTGTTTTGGGGCCAATGCCTTTTATAGATGAAATTTTGGATTCATTATCGGTAAGAATAGCGCCTCTTATTTCACCCCCACTCATAGAACTGAGCATTACACGTGCGGTATTGGTTCCTATACCTGAAACTGAAATTAAATGCTCAAACATTACTTTCTCTTCCAAATCAAAAAACCCAAACAATTCAAATGCGGATAACGTTTGTCCATCTTTTTTTAGATGCAAATGCGTGTGAAGCATTACATCGCCTAAATCTTTTATTTTTTCGTAGGTATTCAGCGAAATTTCTATAAGCATCCCTATACTCTGATTTTGTTCAATCAAAGCAGATGTGGGTGTGCAAGAAATCAACTTACCTTTTATATATGCTATCAAAATATGGGATTATTGATTTGCCAATTTCAATTCTTCTTCCAACAACATTTCAATTTCTGGAATGCTATTGTACAATTGCTCATAAGAGTCTATAACAAAATATTGTTCTTGAAATTTATCTTTGATATAGGGTGTTGCAAACAATGTTTTGATATCATAAGGAATTCTTGTAGGAATATCCGAATCAATAGAGTATTGTGTTTCGCCACTTGATGACAAAATTCCTGCACCATATACTTTCAATGCGCCATTTTCTTTAATCAATCCAAATTCAACTGTATACCAATATAATCGAGATACCAATTCTATAGCCCAATCATTTTCTATATGCTTCAACGCAATTTTTGATAATTCAACCAAAAAATCAGCAAAAGCATGATTAGACAATAAAGGAATATGCCCAAATACATCGTGAAACATATCGGGTTCTTCAAGATATTCTAATTGACTCATTTTTCTCAACCATGTAGTAGCAGGAAATTCTTTTCTACTCAAATGCTCAAAAAAGCCTTTGTTTTCAATCAATCCAGGAACCGCATAAATCTTCCAACCTGTAATTTTAGACAATTTGTCATTACATGCATCAAAATTAGGAATTCTATCAGACTCAAATCCTACTTTATCTGTCCCATTTAAATATGCCACGGTAGAGTAATTAGGCAAAATTTTCATCATTTTATTATATAGGATAGACCATACTTCATGATCTTCCGAGGTATATTTATCGTATTCTTGGCGCATCTTTTATCTGTTTAAAGAAAATTTAATTTACAAAATTAGTAATAATTTGAAAAAGCTAAACAAAAAAAAACGTAGCCAAAATTATTAAAAAATAAATTATTAACTTTGGTATGAAAATTGTTATGAATATTATTAAAAAATACCAATATAATGAGACATATAATAATTGCTTTTTTTGCCATGATTCTTTTTACTGCTTGTAAAGATGAAAACACTCAAAAAATTGATAATACACCTATTATGACCTATGACGGAATGACCGTTGAAACATTGACCAGAGATGATAATTATGGATTTTATTCGGGTACTTTGAAAAACATTACAGGTAAAAACATCATTATTTCAAAGGATAGTAAAAACTTTAATGTATTTATTTGTTTGTCTGAAAATGTAGACAAATATGGCTACAGCAATTTTGTGTACATTGAAAAAAGTGTTTTTAATATCGCATCAACGGATGTATATAATGGAGAGTATACGGATACCTCCAATAGTAAAAAAGTTGTGTTTAGAAATTTTAGTTTTTAGCATAATTCTGTTAAATTTTATATTAACAAAGATTAACGTTTTGTTGTTTTTTTTATTGTAATTTTGTACTCGTAAATACATTACAATCAATAAAATACAATATAATTATGAAACAGTTATTCTTATTTAGTTTATTGGCTGTTCTAGTAGCTTGCGATCCCATTGCAAAAAAAACAGAAGAAGAACCCAAAATCTCTTTTAACAATTTAGTAATTTCGGGGCTGGAAAGAAGTGATATATATAATTTTCACATAGGTCATCTTCAAAAAGACAGTACAATTACCGTATTTATAGCGCATTCTAGCGGAGATAAAATTGACGTATATTTGACTACAGAAAAGGATATAGATATACTAGCATCCAATAGTTTTGAATTTCTAAATCACGGAGCATTTAATATTGGCAAAGCCGAAAAATATAATGGCAGTTTTTATGATTCTATATCAAAAAATACAATAACCATGCAAAACTTTGTTTTTCCATAGTTCAATAAGAAATAACATTTTACCCCTATATGAGCGATTGAATTTTCAATCGCTTTTTTATTATACCGCCAATATATTTATTAGTTTTTGAAAAAAAATTATATTTTTGTTAATCAAATCATAAAAAACTACATTTCGTGAAAAATATATTACTTCTTTGTATTACCTTTATTTCTTATTCTATTCAAGCCCACAATGATATATCCTGTCGTCCGCATGACGTCAATGGAAGAGCTCGTGAGAAAACAGTTTCTCTAAAAGATTTGACATTGTATATCCATATTCATGAAAAAGAGAGTAAAGTGGCCGGAAGGGCAATATATAAATACACCTATTTGAGACCTGAAATAGACACTTTATTTTTGGACGCTATACAATTTCAAGTAAAATCGCTTAAAATCAACAACAATCCCGTCGATTTCAAAACAGATAGCGCAGGAATTACGATTATTTTACCAAAAAATAAATCCAAAGAAAATACTTTAGATATTGAATACGAATGTTTTCCATCGAGAGGTATTTATTTTATCAATTGGAATAATCCCGATCCTCTAGCCAAAAAACAAATATGGACTCAGGGACAAGGCATAGACAACCGTCATTGGATACCTGGATTTGACGATGTAGCCAATTTACTATTTTGTAAAACCCACATTACATTCAATAAAAATTATCCGCTTGTAAGCAATGGCGATTTGATAAAAGTGGTAAAAAATGCCGATAGCACTACCAAAACTTGGAGCTATGAAATGAAAAAGCCTCATGCGCTCTATCTCATAATGATAGCAGGAGGTGACTACAAATTCAAAAAACAAAAATCTAAAAACGGAGTTGTTTTAGAGCAATATTATTATCCAGAATTGGAGAATGAATTTGACGCTACTTATGCCAAAAGTGAAGAAATGATGGATTGGTTTGAAAAAGAAATCGGGATAGACTATGCTTGGGGAAAAATTTATAGAAATGTTCCTACACAAGATTTTCTTTTTGGTGCTATGGAAAATACAACTTCTACCATTTTCACAGATTTTATGCATGTAGATAAACGTAGTGCTATAGAGCGCGACTATATGGGTGTAAATGCGCATGAATTGGCACATCAATGGTTTGGCGATTTAATTACCGAACGAAATCCAACGCATCATTGGTTGCATGAAAGTTTTGCTACGCATTATTCAAAATGGTTTTTGTACCATACTTTTGGCAAAGATAAATACGACCAAATACGAAAAGGCGAGCGCGATGGCGCATTCAATGCCAGCCGATACAATGATTTCCCTGTAGCGCATTCGCAAGGGGGTAGCGCAAGGCATTATCCAAAGGGTAGCTATGTATTGGATATGCTTCGCCATGAACTAGGTAATGAAAATTATAGAAAAGTGATTCAAGTGTATTTGGATAAATACAAACACGGAAATGTAGAAACCAATAATTTGTATGAATCTATTTATGAAGTTTTAGGTAGAAATTTGGATTGGTTTTTTGACCAGTGGGTATTTAAAGGAGGCGAGCCCGTATTGCAAATCAATAGAACAATTGATAAAAACAACGTGAAATTGAATATCTATCAAGTGCATAAGAGAAATGATGTCATCAAAAATTTCCGTTTGCCGCTGGATATTCATATTCAATATAGTAATAAAGAAGAAGAAATAAAAACCTACACGATAACAAAAGATAGCACCGAAATCAATTTTGAATTGAACAGAAGTGATATTAGCCTAATAACCGTAGACCCCGACGCTAAATTGCTTCGTAAAATAGGCTATGAAAGCGATTTGGAAACAGAATTTAATATTTTGAAAACATCACCTTATTCTATGGCAAGAATAGAAGCGGTTGAAAGGCTAAAAAGTATGGACTGGGCACTTAAAAGTGATATTTTTGAGGCATGGTTTACAGAAGAAAAAAACACCTTGGTAAAAACGGAAATGCTAGAGCATCTGCCCAAAGAAAATACCGACGCAAAAGCATGGAGCATAATCAAAATGGGCATGCAAGACGCCAATCATCTTGTAAGACGCTTTGCGATGAATGGAATTCGTACCGCTAATGATTCAA